>PFCY01000031.1 GCA_002763085.1 Candidatus Pacearchaeota archaeon CG10_big_fil_rev_8_21_14_0_10_32_14
AAGACTTAATCAAGTTTCTCTTTCAGAGAAACTTGGGATGAAGCCGAAATTTAAGTAAAATTTATAAAGATGTTTATTTTATTATGTTAATGAAAAAGGGTGTGAAAAATATTTCTCGACGTAAAAGTCAAAGTAAAATCATTGATTGGAAATTGTTTTGGATTTTAATTGTTGTTGCAATTATTGTGTTAGCAGTTTTAATAGTTACTCAGAAGAAAGTAGGTCTTTCACCAACAACTACTGAAGATTTTCAAGTATTGAAAGCGAGTGTCGTTTCAAAAACTCCTTGTAATCCTGATATAGATCCTACAACAAATAAACCATATGGTTGTATTGGCGAAGTTGAAAATGCTATAGATAATAATGTTCAGACAGAATGGTATCCAAGAGCATCTATAGCTGAAGCAGTTTTTGATTATGGTTCTGTTATTGATGGAGATTATATTGTAGATTATTCTTGGAGAGGAGATACGACAAATCCGCTTTGTGTTGGTGTTGTTTCTGCAAGTAAAGATGGTAAAAATTTTGTAGAGTTATTTAGCGCAAAAAGCAGCGCAGGAGTTGTGGATGGCAGTGTATTGTCTTCAATACAGAAGAATACTGCGTTTAGATATATTAAAGTTAGGGTTGGTGGAGATCATAGTTGCGGATGGGTTCATATAAAAGAATTAACAATAAAAAAGAAAATGGGTTCTGTTGGATGTACAGCAGATGTTATGCAATGTCCAGATGGAAGTTATGTTTCAAGAAATCCTAATAATAATTGCGAGTTTTATCCATGTAAGGGAAGTTGCAGTGATAGTGATGGTGGGGATAATGAATTTGTTAAGGGCCATACTGAAGGATATTTACGGGGTGGGCAATTTTATACTCACGATGATATCTGCATGGTAACTTCTGGTAATGGAGGGGGGGCATATAGTTCTAGTTGTGATGGAGAAAATTGTGCGGTGGATGAAGCTTATTGTGAGTATTGTGATTCTAAAATAGATTCAAATTGTGGATCAACTGCAGGATATTATGTTTCTACTCATCCATATTTTGTTTCATGTAAAAACGGTTGTAAAGATGGGGCATGTATTGTGAAACCTCCAGTTCCTTCAACTCAATGTGTAACTGATGCTGATTGTAGTGTTAATGATCAATGCATTAATGCAGGAGTATGTGTTGAAAGAAGAAGAGATTTTATTTCGTTTGAAGATAATATTAAGTTGGAAAAATCTTCAGATAGATGGAATCTTGGAGAAGGAAGTCCTTTGACAGGTTCAATTGGCGATGACGATTTGAAAAATTATTTAGCAAGTGGTCAGCTTGAAAGCGGAGAGGAGTATGAGCAGAGTATAATTGTTTCAAGTGATTACAATAAATTCAATAGTCTTAAACCTGTACTTTTTAGAGATTCTGATTATGAAGAAGCGGTTGGATACACAGAAAAGACTCCGACATTAGGATTCAGAGTTCTATCAAATTCTTGGATTTTAAATTATACACTAAATTTTGTGACGGATGTTAAAGGAATTAATGGAAAGACAATTCCTTTGCTTGGAGGAAAATATGATGTTATAAATTATGTTCCTGTTGATAAAAAATTGACACTAATAGAATCATCTAAGAAGTTTTCTCTATACGAAGGTGAGACTATAACTGTTGAGGGACATGAAATAAGCATTGGATATATTGACAGCGATGAAGTTAAATTTATAGTTGATGGTTTTAATATTCCAACTACTGGTAGTCTCATGAACGGACAATTCGCAAAGATGAGCGGAGGACTTTATATTGGAGTCATCGATATAAAGAAACAGGATTATACTACTACTGCTTCTGGATTTGTTTCAATCAGTGTTGGTAAGAGTATTTTAGAAATGACAAGTGGAAGTGATATAAAAATAAATGGAGAAACTATAACGGGTATAAAAGGATTTATTTATCCATCTTATTCATCATATGCTACAGGTGTAGATAAAATAGAGATTGAATGGAAAAATGATGATGAAGAATTTTTATCTACTGAAAAAGAATTAATCATGCCCGAATTCAAAAATCTGAAATTCTTTATGAAGAAATTTAATATGCCTTCTAAAGAAGTAACAGATATCGTTCAAAGCACACAAAATAGTATGAAATTAATTGTTCCTTTAAGAGATGGAAGTGTTAGTTTTGGATTGGCTTATCTTAATGGTAGTGGAGCTATTGGAGGGCTTGGAAAAGCTTCTGACGAGAGATTGGCGATTGGAGTTAATAATTTAACTTATTATGAAAAGAAAAATGTTGATGGTCGTCCCGGTTATGCAGATTGGTATCATACTTCTTTTGTTGCATCTTACAGAATGTCAGATAATTCTCTGGAAGCTTCTCAATCATATTTGCTAAGAGCTAAAGTAGATTATGATTCTGTTGACAATAGAAATGAAGTAACATTTGAAAAGTTAATCCCTGAAGGATGGAAGCCAGCTTGTCTGGAGAAAATCAAAGGAGATGTTTGTGATATTGGAGACGTTTCTTTTACAATTACAGATATTCAATATGTTTCTGGAGGAGATGAGTTTGTTGTTTTAGCTGGTTCTAAGGATGTTTACTTTGATAGACTTTATACTAAAGAAGGAATGGAGATTGTATTTCCTTCTGAATCGGCGGTTGTTGGAAAGAGCAGCTTTGATTTAATTATAAATAGTGAAGATAAAGATGATAACCTTGCTTTGGGAGGAACATATAAAATTAATATTGGAGCGTCTCCAGATAAAGAAATAAGTGTTTTGAAAATTGTTGGTGGTTCTTTAACGGAAGGTTTGGAGGTTGGAGATACTGCTTCATATAGGTATATTCAATACACTCCTTTAGCAACAGAAGTAATTCATAATACTATTAGAGATCAAGATACTGCAAGAATAATTTATCATGGAAGTGAAAGTTATGCTGAAGTTTATTTGAGCGGTCAAAGTAGAGGAGGAATTGGGGGAGGTATTAATACATATACCTTAAGTGAAGGTGAAACGGTTACCGTTGTTATAGATGAGAAGGTTTACGAAGTTTCTATATCCTATATGAGTTTTGAAGTTGCGTCATTGAAATTTGGAGGAGATATCGGAGAAGTTACAGAACCTTTGTCAGAAGGAGAAAGTCAAGTTCTTAAAGATGGAACTAAGGTGACTATGAATAATATTGTTAGCCAAGATTTTGAGGGAGGAATTAATACGGTTACTTTTACAGTGAGCAGGACAAACGTTGTTCCAACATGTTCTCAAAACGAATGTAGTTATAATGACGAATGCATTTTAATGGGTGAGAGAAGACAAACCAATTATTGCGCGTCTTCGGGACAAATGGAGTCTCAACGGTCTTCCGGAGAGTATTGTGAAAATGGTTATGAATGTGTGAGTGATTCTTGTCCGAATAATCAATGTTCAAAAACTCCTCAAGAGGAAGAGAATGGATTCAGAATTTGGGTATGCAGAGTATTTGGATGGATAGTTGGCGGTTATAATTCTTGTATAAATAGTTAAACAAATTTTCTTCTATTTTGTTTTCCACATCTATGAAACCTTAAAATTTTATTTTTAATCTTTGATTTTTAATCTCCCACTAAATTTCTTTCTTCGAAAGAAAAACCCACCTTGTGATTTCTACTCGTGTTTACAACCTGATATTATCTTTATTTTGTTGAAATGTTTTGCAGTTTTTTGTGTCAGAGGATTTCCCACTTGATTCGAGGTTTTCAACCTCGATATCCACCCAAACGGAAACACTGAATTACCTAATGTTAGTCTGACACAAAATATTTATTTTTTCAACAAACAGTTACATTAAATTTGTCAAGTTGTAAACACTCTACTCGCGACCTCGCACACCCCTAAACCTTACACCCTTAACACGAAATCGCTCGCCCTATTAGAATATTTGAATTGCCTGACGTTAGTAAAAATCAAATTGTTTCACTCAAGTCGTTTTTCCCCAAACCTTTATTAATTCTTTTTCATTGACGATAATATAAATCAAAAGAGGAAAAATATGGCTGAAAGAAGACCTAGTACTGATGATGTTCTTAGAAAGTATGGCGGAAAGATTGAGAAACAAATCAAAACCACAAATAGTCAAGAGATAGGCAGCAGTTGGAGCCGTGATTATGTGACTTTCAAAAATGAGATGGCTCCTGAGCTAAATAGATATGAGAGATGGTGCAGAAGTTTAGGAAATATAATAAAAATAAAACCGTCGTCTAAGGATGAAAGAGAGGTCAGAAAATATTTAGAGATCGCTCATCTTGATGTTGAACCCTGGCAAGCATTAACTCTTTCGTTAATGACTTTCCTTGTTGTTTTTTTAGTTGGAGTCTTGACTTCAGTCGGTTATTTACTCATCATCGCTGATTCATTTTCTGTTGATAATTTCCCAATGTTATACTTTTTCTTGATGATGATTCTTGCAATCTTTTTATTTTATTATACAAAAAATTATCCTATGAGATTTGCAAATAAATGGCGACTAAAGGCCTCATCGCAGATGGTTCCGGCGATTCTTTATGTTGTCGTTTATATGAGGCATACTGCGAATTTAGAAAAGGCAATTGAGTTTGCCAGCGAGCATTTAGAATATCCTTTGGCGCTAGATTTCAAAAAAGTTTTTTATGATGTTCAGATAGGAAAATATTCTACGATAAAAGAGAGTTTAGATAATTATTTGGAGACTTGGAGAGATTATAGTATTGAATTTATTGAAGGATTCCATTTAATTGAAAGCAGTTTGTTTGAGCCAGATAATGCTCGGAGAATAAATACTCTTGAGAAAGCACTTCAAGTCGTTCTTGACGGGGTTTATGATAAGATGCTTAAATTCACTCATGAAATTCGTGCGCCTTTAACTAATGTTTACATGCTCGGTGTTGTTTTACCGACGCTGGGACTTGCGTTATTACCTTTGGCTTCTGCAATGCTTCAGGGCGCTATCGTTTGGTATCATGTAATGCTTATGTTTAATGTTATTGTTCCGTTTTTTGTTTTTTATTTGACTGATAAAGTCTTGATGCAACGACCGGGAGGTCATGGAGAAATAACTCTTCTTGAAAAGAATCCTTATTATAGCGAGTATACTGACAAGAAAGTTTATGTTACAACTTTTTTAATTCTTCTTCCTTTTTTTATAATTGGACTCATTCCTTTAATTTTTCATTATACTCCTTTGCCTGAAATGATTGGACTTCAAAAGGATTATACTATGGGTCAACTTGGGTTGGGAATTTTTGGAGAAGAATCTTTTTTCTTTGATTATAAAACTGCAGAGACTGGAAAAGTTACTGGACCTTTTGGGCTTGGGGCGTTGATTTGCAGTTTATTTATTCCGCTTGGTGTTGCTTTATTTTTTGCAATATCTTTTAGGAAGAGAACTAAGAAACTAATTGTTCATAGAGATAATACTCAGCAACTTGAAGTTGAGTTCACGTCTTCTTTATTTCAGCTTGGAAATAGACTGGGTAACGGCGTTCCTCCAGAACTTGTATTTGGAAAAATTGGGGAAAGTTCAAAAGGACTTAAGACAGAGGAATTTTTTAATAAGGTCCATTATAATATTGCGAGAAATGGAATGAGTGTTGAGAGAGCTATTTTTGATGAACAGCGTGGCGCTTTGATATATTATCCTTCTCAATTAATTTCTACATCTATGAGAATTCTTGTTGAATCTTCTAAGAAAGGATTAACTATTGCTGCAATAAGTCTGATGTCAATTTCAGAATATGTCAAGAACATCAAGAAAATAAATGAAAGATTGAAAGATCTGCTTGCAGAAATAGTAAGTGATATGAAAAGCAATATGACGTTTTTGGCGCCGTTACTTTCTGGAATCGTTGTTGGACTTGCTGCGATGATAACTTCTATTTTGAATAAACTTGATCTAGCTAAACTGGCTGGATCAGAACTCAATATAACTCCCGGACTAACAAATATGCTAAATATATTTCCCGTTGAACTTATGATTCCGCCTTATTACCTGCAAATAATTGTAGGAATTTATATTATAGAAATAATTTTCATATTGACTGGAACTTTGGTTGTTGTAGATTCCGGAGAGGATAAACTTCAGAAAACATATAAGACTGGAGTTTATTTAATTAGGGGTTCTTTGTTATACTTCATTACTGCATTACTTGGAATTTTATTATTGTCATTACTCACGTCGATAGTTCTTGGCGGTGGAATCGGATAGATTTTTTATGAATAAATGAGATTAGCTATTTTTTATAACTAAAGACAATGTTTTTATAGTTCTCATATTATATTAACATATCAAAAATGAAAAGGATTGGTGTGTGTTTCATAGTAGTTTTGCTTGTATCTATTACTCCTATTTCTGCAACACAATATAATCTCATATACGACGACAATGGAAATCTTGTGACTGGAGACGGAAAATACCGAGAATATAATAATTTTAATCAATTATTGAGAATAAGAAATGGAAGTGATTCCTCTGGACAAGTTTTGGAAGAGTACATTTATCATCCAACTGAGGATAGAATTCTTGTTAAATATGTTTACAACAATACAAATAATGTCCGGCAGAGTTTTTTGTACGTAAATGATAACTTCGTAAGAAGTTATGAGATGAGAGGAATTAGAGAAGTTAATGATTCTTATTATATGAAAGATGATTATGGAATTGTAGCAGAAAAAAGATATAATGGGACAACTTTAAATGAAGATTTTTCTGAGGGAGTAACATTATATTATCATAACGATCATCTTGGTTCAACAACATTAATAACTGATTCATCGGGAAATGAAGTCGAAGAAACTTTTTACTCTCCATACGGGGAAGTTCTTGAAGGAGGGACAAAAAGTAGATATCAATATGAAGGAAAAGAGTTTAGCTCTACAACAGGAGAGTATGATTTTAATTTCAGAACATACAATCCAGAACTTGGATTATTTACTCAGCCTGACGCTGTTTTCTCTAATATTTATGATCCGCAAAGTTTGAATCGATATCGATTTGAGAGAAATAATCCTTATAAGTATGTTGATGAAGATGGGAAGGTAATTAGTGTTCCTGTTGCACTGGGTGTAGGTGCATTAGCTGGCGGTATAGACTTCTTGATAAACTATTTTGTTTTTAAAAATGATTTTAGAACTTCATTATCTTATGCAAGTGTAACTGCCGTTGCAACGGGATTGGGTGTGGCAACTTTTGGTGCAACATCCGTTGCAGGTGGAGCGGGAGTAGCTTCAAGATATATCGCTCCTACTGGATTAAAATATGCTGCTCGAACAGGGACACTTGGAGCTATAGGTGGGGCACAATCTTATGTAGAACAGAGTTATATAGAAGATGGATCTAAGTTATCTTATTCAGAAATTGGAATCTATGGAACAACCAATGCATTTTTGGGACCAAAAACGTTTAGTGGCGCTCCAGGTGTAATTATTAGAGAATCTGGGCAATTTTACCCAAACAAAATAGGACTCTCTTTGTTTAGAGAATCAACCTCATTAGGATTAGTTTCAACATATACATCATATGGAGTTAATAAGCCTTTATCTCTATTCTCAAATCAGTTATTCTCCCCCAAAAGTTCACAATCATCTTTAAATCAAAATCAAAGGAGAAATGGAGGGGGTAATAAAAATTTTACACCAGCTAATGGTTGTGGAGTTATAAAAAGTTGTATTAAATGAAATATAAGAAAATGAATCCAAATGAGTATTCCGTAAAAGAAATATTAATTATAATTATGGTGGCAGTAATATTTTTATTAGTAGGTAATTTATTTGTTATTATACGAGGTGATAAAATAAATATTCTTTATTCTATATCGGAACTATTAATCGGATTAACTCTCGCTAGAACCCATTTGAAAAGAATGCAAAGAGAGCCGATTAAATGTAGTATTTATCTAAAGAATAAATCTATTTACATATATACTACTATGTATTTGCTTTTGTTATGCTATATAGACTGGAATTTGTTTTTAAGTGATTACTCATCCTTTGGATTTAAACTAATTTTAGGAGGATTTCTATTTTATAATGGATTCAAAGATATTCAGACTAGAAAATCTTGGTTTTATGGGGGTTCAATAACAAATAATCAAGCGTTAATTAGTGGAATTATTGTTATTTTAATTTCCCTATTAATTCTATTTGCACTTCCTTTATCCTCTTTCTTTGGAGGTGTAAATTAAAATGAAACACTTAAAGAACATAAAAGACTTGAAAGAGAAAAGAGGAATAATGAGAATACTAATTTTAATTTCTTGTGTTTTAACATTTATTATTTTATCATCACTAATATCTGCTCAAAGTGCTGATGAGTTTAAACCATATCTTCATAAAGCAAGTGTTGGAAATGTTCCGAAGTTGGAGACTTTTGGAGAATATAAAACACAGTTATTTCCGGGAGCAGGATCTTTTGAATATCCTATTGAAGTCTCTCCAGGAGTTTTAGGATTTCAACCATTAATTTCTTTAGATTATAATAGCCAAAGCGTTTTACAACGTCCAGGAATTGTTGGTGCAGGATGGAGTTTAACAGAAAACTATGTTATGAGAGATGTTAATCATACTGTCAACTATACAAATGATGATTACTTTGTTCTTGTTTTAGGCAATTCAAGATATAAATTATTTTATAATGGAACAAATTTCAACACCAAAATTGATCCAAGAAAGTTTAAAATTCAAAACTTATCAAGTGGAACTAAAATGTTCTGGAATGTTACAACTTCTGATGGAACATTTTACAGATTTGGATTTAATGGAAATTCTCTGCTTGAATCAAACGGATCAAATTATGATATTAAATGGGGGTTAGATTTAATACAGGATGTTCACGGAAATAAGATTTTCTATGGTTATAAAAAAGTTCCATTTACTAGTGATACTGGAACATTGTATCTATATAACATTACTTACAATAATGATAACTTAAAACTAATCACTTTTAATTATGAAGGTAACGAACGTCCTGATTCAAGACTAATTTATGAACAGGGAAATCCATTGAGAGAAAGCAGAAGGCTTCAAGATATTTCAGTTTATTTTAATGGATCTTTAATAAGAAGATATCATCTTGATTATGAAAACTTAAGTGCAGAAAAATCTCTAACTTCCTTATCTAATATAACTTATATTGGCTCTGATAATTCCTCTGTTCTTAATACTATTTCATTTGGATATTATCAAACAATTCAAGGATTTGATAATACGACCGATAAGTGGGTTGTCCCAGAAAGTTTTTCTTTCTCATCTACAAGTGCTGTTGGTATTGACTCGGGAGTAAGATTATTAGATGTTAATAATGATGGTTTTGTTGATTTAGTTAAATCAAAAGCAGGAACTAATGAAACCAAAATAAATAATAAATTAACTGGTTGGGATAGTTATACCTTGTTTAAAGTGCCGGTTGATTTTGTTGATTCAAATAATGTAGATCAAGGCGTTAGATTTGGAGATGTAAATACAGATGGTTTAATTGATATATTAAAATCTAAAGATAGTACTCGAATTGTTTACTTAAATAATGGTACTGGCTGGTATATTTCGTCAAATTGGAATATTCCAATTGATTTCACTGATTCTAGCGGAAACGATTTAGGATCCGAAATTATTGATGTAAATGGAGATGGAAAAGTTGATATTTTAAGATCTCATGAATCAAGTGCTAAACTTGCTTATTTAAATAATGGTACTGGCTGGCAAAATTTTTCAAATTTTGTTGTTCCTGATTATTTCATTACAAGCAGTAATCAGGATAATGGATTGAGACTTATTGATTTAAACAATGATGGGTTGCCAGATTTAATTAAAGGAGGAATTCCTGGAAATGCTTGGCTGAATAATGGAACCGGATGGATTAGTTATTCAGATTATGCTCCTAGTTTATCATTTACAGATTATTCTGGAAGCAGACCTGATTTAGGAGTCAGATTTATGGATATTAATGGAGATGGTTTAACGGATATTCTTCAAAATTTTTATAGTAATGTTACAACTTTTAATGAAACTTGTAATTGTAACAATTCCATAATTTCATTTGAGACTAATACAAAAATAAATAATGGAACCGGATGGGTTGCAGGAGCTGGCTGGTTAAGTCCTGAAAGATTTACTGACGAAGGATATAATATAGGAAGGAGAATTGCTGATGTGAATGGAGACGGTTATGCAGATATTGTCAGAGCTTATTCAGCTTCTCCTTATCAGGGAGTAACCAATATAAAAAACGGAACTAGTGCATTTTTACTTAAGACAATAACTCATACATATGGAGGAACTACTCAAGTTAATTATAAACAATCTACACTGAACGATAATGATGATAATTTAGGATTTAATATTTGGATAGTCAATTCAACATTTCTAAATAATTCAGTTAGTCAAGGATTTAATGCTGGGTCAGTTTATTTATACAATTATAGCAACGGAAGATTTGATTATAGCAATCTCGAATTTTTAGGTTTTGGATTAGTTAATGAAACTCTTCCTGATGGATCTGTAAATTCTCATTATTTTCATCAAGATAATATTCTTAAAGGAAGAGAACATAAAACTATAGTTTATAATTCAATTAATCAAAAGATTCGTGAAGAACAAAATTATTTTACTTATTCTTTTGATAATATGATTCATCTTAACCAAACTTCTTCGTTAGTTTATGATGGATCTTCAACACCTGTTATAAGTAACATATCTTTTTCTTATGATAACTTCGGAAATGTAAAATTAATTAACTATTCTGGACAAGTCAATATACAAGGAGATGAAAAATTAGAAGAATTTGATTTTAATTATAACTCTCAAAGATACGTTGTAAATAAACCAGTGAATTATACTCTATTTGCTTCAGATGGACAAACAATAGTAAAAAGAGAGTTTTTCTTTTATGATGGTTTATCAAGTGGTGTTGATAAAGGGGATTTGACAAAAATAACCAGCTACAATAACAAAGGTACTAATCCAGAAACTCAATTTGTTTATGATTCTTTTGGAAATATTATTTCAAAGATAGAACCTTTAGGTTCAAATACAGATTATACTTATGATGGATTAGGAACATTTGTTCAGGTTGAAACAAATGATTTAGGGCACACCATTGGCTACAATTACAATCAGGGAACAGGTAATTTGTTAAATGAATTCAGACACGGATTAAATAAAACTTTTGAATATGATATCTTTGGAAGAATAATTAATGAAACAATAAGTCCAGATAATAAAACAAATCCAACAAAGAAATACACATATAATTTTGATGGAGCTACTCCTGAAATTATTAAAGTAGAATCAAAAAATAAAAATTCAGATTATTCTGAAGATCTTTTTATATATGATGGATTTGGCAATGTAATACAAGTCAAAACTCTTTATGATACTGGAGTGCAGATTGTTAAGAATTATTTTTATGATAATAAATATAGGATAAAACAAGAACAAAATCCTTATTTTGAAACTTACTCGGCAAACTTAGTTTCACCACAAAGTGAATCTATTATTTCATATACTTATGATTCTCAAGATAGGATTATTAATTTCTCAAAACAAGATAATAGCTCAATCTTTGTTTTGTTTAATCAAACAAATATAACTCAATTTGATGAAAATGGTAATAAAATTCTATATATAATTGATGCTTATAATCGTATAAAAGAGATTAAAGAATACAACGATTCAACTATATACAATACTACTTATTTTTATAGAGCAGATGACAAATTAATTAATATTACTGATACTAAAAATAATAAATTCTATTTTGAATATGATACACTCGGACAACGAATTAGCTTTGATGATCCTAATATGCAAACGTGGAATTACTCATATGATCTCAACGGAAATTTAAAAAATCAAACAGATGGAAGAAATATTACAACTAATTTGACTTATGATTCCTTAAATCGGCTAATTTTCAAACAATCAGGAAATTCAAATGTTTCTTTTGTATATGATGGGCAGTTTAACGGAACATTAACTAACATTACTGACGACGGTGAATTATCTGGTCCAATTTATATAAGGTACACATATGATAATAGACTAAGAATTATAAATGAGAGCATATTTTCGTGTTACAGAATTGTTGGAGATCCTGGAGGAAGTAATGATGAATGTGAGGTGGTAAATTATTCAGTAGATTATGACTCTCAGGACAGAATTTTAAATATGTATTTGCCTCATGAAACTTTTACACATAACTATAATAAGATTGGAAAACTAAATTCTATAAATAATTATTTGTCTACAATAAATTATACAGCATTTGGCAAAATCTCAAATAAAACTTACTCTAATACTCTGGTAACAAAAATTGATTATGATGAATTAAACAGATTAACTCGGATTCAAACTCAAGCGATGCAAAATCTTAGTTATCAATATGACAGCGTCGGAAATATAATAAATATTTATGATGCAAATAATTCTCTGAATTATACAATGCAGTATGACGATTTGAATAGATTAGTATTTACAAAGATTTATAATGGTGTTTCACAGGAAGTCAGCCGTTATAGTTATATTTATGATGGTGTTGGCAATTTATTGCAATTACTCACAGATACGAAAAATATTACATTATCTTATAATTCATTAGCTCATACTCCATCTTCATATGAAACAATAGAAAGATTAAGTCCTCAAATTACTATAACAACTCATGAGCCAACTTCATCTATTACAGTTAATCAATCTGATTTCTTTAATTATACTACAGAAGTTTGTTGTTTGAATAACGACTGCGGATTAGTCGATGTATACCTAGATCCAATTGAAATTGAAAAGACTCAAATTTCTGAAACTTTCTGTGATGAAAGTTTATGTAATTCTGTAATCTATTCTGGAACAAGATTTGTTTATGAAGATGAGAAATGGAAGAATATCGAAAATGCTAGAAGTTTGAAAAATGTCTGGTATGTTATAATTAATGAAGATCCAACATTTCCCGCAAAAGTTGTTGATTATAATTATTCTTCCATAACATTAGATTTATCTTTTGATTCAAACATTATTAGACAACTTTTTGGTGTTCCTTTAAGAGTTTATGAAAAAGGAGACGAAACACAAAAACCAACTGATAATGACAGAAAAGTTATTGACAAAGACAGAAGATTACGATCAAATCAAGTAGTCACTATTGACTTTTCAGATACAAAGAATAGTATCTTATCTCAAGAGATAAAATGGGGGGATGCCTCAACAATCATTACAATTCATGATAATAATAGTGTTAATATGGGCGATACTTACCTAGATGAAGATAATAATAATGCTAATTTCGGAACAAGTTCAGTTATGGAAATTCATAATTCAAGTTCAAATCAAGATAATATTTTAATACAATTTAATACCTCACAAATTCCAAGAGAAGCAGTTATAATTAATGCGAGATTAAATCTTTTTTTAGATGGAAATGATTTAGATACTGGTGATTCATTTACAGTATCTTCTTATCATTTGTTCCACACTTATAATTTTGGAGAAACATCTGTAACATGGAATTCGAGACCCTCATCAAGTGATTTTGATTCTACACCCACAGATTCAGTAACTATCGAAGGAGGTACTGGTTCTCCGGGGAATCAATATATTGATTGGAATGTTACTTCTATACTTCAAAACAAAGATCTAAATGAATCATTTTATTTAGTTCCAACAAGTAGAACAGGAAGTATTTCTATAACTGAAGAATTACAATTCTCAACAAAAGAAAATTTTGCTGTTAGTGAACATCCTTACTTAAATATAACTTACCAATTAAAGGGAATTATTTCCACTACTATTGGGGAGACGCCTTTCTACACTAACACTTCAAATCCTAAACAATTTGAATTAAATCAAAATAATTGTGTTAATGTTTCATGGGATGTAAATGCAACTGGAGACGCTGGAGATTATGTGTTTTTCGCTTTCGCAAATAAAACAACAGATAATTCTATTTATAATGAATCAGAAACAGTAATAATAACTATAGAGTCTCCTATTATTCCAAATGACACCCATAAATTCAGAATTACAAATTCAACAGGGAATAATGTCGCTTGGCTGGGTAGTGAAGGAAATATTGTTTTGAAAGGATCTTGCACATCAGGAGGAACATGTACTGCTCCAGCAAATTCATTTATCATAAAAGATTCCTCCGGAGATACAAAAGCATTTATTGACAGCGATGGAAATTTATGTATTGAGAGTGCAACAACTTGTGCAAACAGCGATCAGCAAGTTTCATGTTCTTCTCCAAACGATTCATTTATAGTCAAAGATGGAAGTAATAATGAAGTTATTGTTATTGATTCAACAAATGGGAATCAATGTTTAACTGGAACATTGTATGAAAATTCGACGCCATAATCAAAATGTTTATAAAATGGAAAAACTTAATTGTTATAATAAGATGAAAGACAAAAGAGGAATTAAGGAAATTTCTTTGAGAGTTTTGAATAGCAAACCTTTTTATGCATTTATGATTTTTCTAATTCTAGGAATTAGTATGGTCATTGCTGGAGATGTTATTTTTCAGCAAGGAAATTTTAATATTGATACAAATGTTTTATTTGTTAATTCAACAAGTCATGGGGTTGGTATTGGTACTTCAAATCCAGATACATTACTATCAATACAATCTCCATCTGGAGCATCAGGTATTAAGAATCTCTCTTCAATAAAAAATGCCGTCGGAAACACCCGCTTCTTTTTTCAATATGATATTGATAATGTTAGGTGGTTGATAACTAACAGGAATGAGACAGTGATATTAAGTATTCACGAACCAAGTGGTGGAAGAGTAGGTATCGGAACATCATCTCCAACGGTTGGAAGACTGCAGGTTAATCAAGTCAGTGATACTAACACAGGCGGTCTAGCAATTGTTAGCAGTGATACTCTTTACAATTTGAGGCTGTATCATGATGGAACTAGAGCAATAATTAATTCTCAATCTACTGGAACAGGAAGTTTAGTGTTAAATGAGGGTGGAGGGAATGTGGGAGTTGGAACTGCCTCTCCAACATCAACATTAACTGTTATTGGTAACTTCTCCGCATCTGGAAATTCGAGCTTATCAAATATATTATTCACAAATGGATCGTCTGTGAGTATTGGAACTTCAAATTCTAATTTTACTTTTGAGGTTTTCCTTCCGACGAATACAGCAACAGATAGTGTTTATTTTACTGATGATTACGGGGCTAACATCATATTAAATAGAAGAAATAGACCAACAACCGGAGGACAAAGGCTCGGATATATAGAAGCGCAGGCGAGTAATGGGGTAGTATCAAGTATTGAAGGAGCGAGAATAGAATTTTTAACTGGAGATGCATGGACTTCTACAAGCAATCCTGCTTATATTGATTTGAGAACGACATCAAATGGTTCGACGTCTGACACTTCAAGATTATTAATCTCCCCGGAAGGTAATATTACTATGGATGTAACTACTTTTGTCTTAGATGCTCAAAATAATAGAATTGGAATTGGAACAAAAACTCCCAAGCAACCTTTGCATGTTTCTGGAGATGCGAATGTTACAGGAACTATTTATTATGGAGCATTGGTTGCTAATTCTCCCCATATGTTTGGAGCTGATGAGCAAGGATATACAAGAATTTGTGTTTATGATAAATTAGGATTTTGGAATATGGTTTATTGGGAAGACGGTATCCAAAAAGTTGATAAGAACAATAAGGAATGCAAAGATAAAGAGACTCGCCTAGAACAGGTTAAAATAGCAAGAGAAAATTGCGAGACTCAAAATAAAGTATTCAACGAGAATGATCAAAGCTGTTCTCAGAAAGTTACAGAATAAATTTCTATCACAACAAACAAAAAATTAAATTCTATTCCTCTTCTTAGATAATAATAGTTATATTTATGAATTTGATTTTCTTTTTTTGGATATGAGAAAAAGAGGGCAATCAGAAGTGATTGGAAATATTATTCTTGTCTTGATTGGAATTGTGGCAGTTGCTATTCTATATGTTGTTGTGATGAACATCTCTGATCTTATAAGGAAAGACTTAAATTCGAGCAATATCAATCAAATAGATAAGAAGTTTGAATGTATAAATGATAATGAATGTGGAGAATATGAAATATGTATAGATAGAAATTGCGTCGAGAAAAGTGAATCGGGCTGCTACGAAGATTTTAATTGTAAAGAATGGAGCGAATGCTATGCAACTTTTAGTCTGAAGGAAATCGTCAATAATAATATTTCTTTGGTTGGAGTAAGAGATAGAGATTGTTTTTCAACAAGAGGATGTCTGAAAGATAAAACCCAAACTCAAACGTGTGATTATAGAGTATCGGTTTATGCAAATAATACAATATGGTGTTACGAAAATTATACTGAAATCTACGATAAAATAACAAATCAACTCGTTAGTCGAGTCAAAGAAACCGAAATTTCACAAAGAATTAATTTGAGCAGAGTTGATATTAATTTTCCAATTCAAACTGAAAAAGAATATTGCGGTTTTTGCTTTGATAAGGTAAAAGACTTTGATGAAGAGGGTGTTGATTGTGGAGGGGCGTATTGTATGATATGTGAAAGACCTTATTCTTTCTTTGACTGGTTATTTGTATTAATTGTCCTTATATGGATAATAATCGGGATTTTGATTTTATATTCTTTATTTTATCCCGCGATGAGGAAAAGGTTTTTATAAATTCTTTTGAATTATCGGCTTCATCCCAAATTAAATTTTTTTGTGAGATTTTGTTTGTAATTTACTCGCCCACCCAAATTGAGTCCCACCCTAATCTGGAAGGAGCCTCTACCTTAGAGGTTGAGGGTAGGGAGGAGGGAAAGAAAAACTGATTAATATTTTGCTGCTTCGCAGATTAATGCTCACAAATTATGCTACACGGAGAACGAGATTTTTTCGAACGAATAAATTAATCCAAATTTTTTTAATAATATTTTTTTATAGAAGATGTTGATAATCTTGAAATATATGTGATAAAACTTAATACAATACAATCGTAAGGATACCCCGTTCTTTAGGACAAGGAGTATCTCACACTTACACCCTTATCAAGAAATCGCTCGCCATATCCTGCACTGAATTTCCTAGAGGTTACTCTAACCCCAAAATTTTTATTCTTCCCTCATTTTATTGTATCAGAGGCAGTTAATTTTATTAATCTCCTTTTGTTCGTTTTTTGATGAGAGTGAAAGGAAAAAGAGGAGGATTAGATGAAGTCTACATCGGATTATTAATCGTAATGTTAATTGTTTTGTTTATATGGTTAACAAATGCTTTCGATTTGCTTAGAATTCTCAATAATGCCTGGGATTATGTTAAGGAGCTTTTAAAATTCAGAAGATGAAAAAAATAGTTAATGATAAAAGAGGACTTGGGATAAATAAAGTTTTAGACTATGCTTTAGTAATTTTAATTGTTGCAATTGTTATTGGAAGTTTAGTGATGGCTTTTAAGGATAGGTTT
>PFCY01000018.1 GCA_002763085.1 Candidatus Pacearchaeota archaeon CG10_big_fil_rev_8_21_14_0_10_32_14
TTTAATTATTGAAGTAATTAGAAATGAACTAATTTTCGGTTGTAAACCATGTTAAGTTAGAGGGTTTACTTTACACATAAAAGAGATTTAGATAAACTCGCCTTCTACGTTTTAAATGAACTCCCTATCCTTATCTATGGAGTTCGATATGAAGGAAAGATCTATGATTTACATTCTTATCCCGGTTTTACTTCCCTTGAGAAATTAATTGGAGGGTTACAAAAAGGGGTTATATTTCCTGAATTATCAAAAAAACTTAATATAAAAAATAAGGTAGCAGAAGTTGAAGCATACGTTAATTCGAAATGAATGCATAACTCTATGAGCAGTAACCTTTTTAACCCATAAATTCAATCTTGCGTCATGAAAAATAGGACCTTCGTTTTCACCAGTGCATTCATTTTGTTATTTTCAATAATCTCGCTAGCTTCATTAAGTTATATCTCTGGAAATGTTTCTGCTGACTCGCCAAAGAATTATTCTTATACGAAAGCTATATGCGACGAGAATAATTTTTGTCAAGATTATATTGTTGAGTGCGATGGCGAAGATAAAGTCATGATTTCTCCTCTATCTGGGCCGGCAATTCATTTTTCTTCTGACTGGATTGATCCAAGAAGTGAACTTCAAAAATAGATAGTATGTGAAAATTAAATCAGTTAAGATCTAACAAGCCCGACTCTTTTCATAGCTTCGTAAAATTGATCAGCGCTGATATCATTATATCTTCTTTCTCCTAATTCTCTAAATGCCCTTGATGTAAATAACATTTTTCTTTTCGCTATGTATTGTCCTTCTTCCAATTCAATCTCTAATGGATCTGATTTTGAAGATTTATATATCGATCCTTCAACAAATTTCATTATAACATCCGCTAAATTTTCCTTCGCCTCTTTTTCATCAGAACCGTATGCTTCAAAATCCTTAACTTCTGCTTTCAGGGGAACAAGTCTTATACAATCTCTATCTGAAAACAGTTCACTTTCCAAATTAAATAAATCGTTAGACATAAACTATGCTTAAATTTACACTATAAAAAGTTTTTTATACCCATTATTATATAGATTTCTAATATGGCAAAAGATTCAGGAATAAGTATGCCAGGCGGATTCGGTGGCCTTATGAGATACTCGGAAGAGTATGAAAGTAAATTCATGTTAAAGCCAGGTCATATCATCGCATTCGTAGGTTTAATTGTGGTTCTTAGATTTGCGCTTCCCCTAATTTTCCCTCTAAACGCTTAATTCTAAAATGATGAACATAAATCCTAAACAGATGCAGGCAATGATGAAACAAATGGGAATAAAGCAAGAGGATATCGACGCTTCTAGAGTTACAATCGAAAAAAGAGATGGATCGAAAATTGTAATAGATAATCCCTCTATCCAAAAAATTGTCATGCAGGGAAATGTTTCTTTTCAGATTTCTGGAGACGTCAGTGAAGAAGAAGCAGAATTATTCTCAAAATACGACATTAAAACAGTCATGGAAAAAACTGGAGTATCAGAATCAAAAGCAAAAAAAGCCCTAGAAAATTCTAACGGAGATCTTGCTGAAGCGATTATGGAATTGAGTGAATGATTTCTTGTTTTAAACTACTCCGTATTCTGATTACCATAAAACATATTAATTTCAAAGACTTTTAAATACATGGAAAAATATCATGAAAATCTTTATGAATCAAAACGAAAACTTCGTATAGCAGATCATTTGATTTACATGACTCTTCCTGTAGTTAAAGAAAAAAGAATTTATTTGTCCATCCTAAACGAACTAAATTTATCTTTAAAATATTTAATGGACTCTCTTATTGAATTTGAATACAAAAATAAAAATATTGCTCTCTATAAAGATAATCTAAAAAACTTATCGACATTCTTTTCTTTGTGTCAGATAAAATATGCTATTCCATTAAGCGATATAAAAACACTAAAAGAACTATTATTAATTTCCGAAGAACACAAAAAGTCAGCAGTCGAATTATTCGATAAAAATAGTGTATTCATACTTTCAGATAATCTAAAATCAAGTATGTTGACAATAGATAAACTCAAAGAATTTGACTTGAGTTTACGTCGCAGTATCGGCAAAATATCTCCAATTATCGAAAAATCTCTCCACATGAGTAACAAATAATCAAACTTGTCAAAGTCATTAAATAAGAAAAGTATAAAAATAAGGAAGTATTGCCAAACAATGAATCAAAACACGAAAAGTTGGTACTATTGTATAGCGAATGGAAGAAATCATACAGGAAAAAATAAGCGCCGATCATCTATTATATGTAAGCCTAAAATACACGAAAACATGCGATGTCATGGTCAATCTCCTTATTAGATGGAGACGGATGATAGAGGTTTCTATTGAAAAAATATTGTTGCACGCAAAAAAGAAAAAGAAAATATCATCTATTCCAACAAATCCTGTCGACACTATTAAAACAGTGAAGAAATTATTCGCAAAAGATAATGATTTCTTAGAAACAATTGAAATGTATGAGATGTTCCGAAAGATTGAAGAATTAAGAAAAGAGAGGATAGGAGAATTCAGAAAAAACGTAACTTTAAGAGTAATCTATAAAGGAAAAGAAATTAATGTTAACCTCGACAAGCTCAAAGAATACGCCGAAAATTTAGAAAAGTTTATAACTACCACAAAGCAGTTTCTTTCTAGTTAAGAGTTATAAAATGTCGAATATTATTGTAATAACATCCGGAAAAGGAGGAGTAGGTAAAACAACTACGGCAATTAATTTAGCTGCCGCGATAAATTATTTTAAAAAAGACGTTCTTATAATTGATAGTAATCTGACGACTCCAAATGTCGCCCTTCATCTCGGCGCAGCTGAAGTTCCAGTTAATCTAAACCATGTTTTACAGGGCAAAGCGTCAGCTCATGAAGCTGTTTATGAACATAGTTCTGGAATAAAAATAATGCCAGCTTCTTTGTCAATAAAAAACTGGAAGAAAATTAATACGCAAGAGATAAAAAATTACAAGAACGACTTCAAAAAATTATCTGAAAATATAATTGTTGATAGCGCCGCAGGTCTTGGAGAAGAAGCGCTTTCAGCTATTAGACTTGCTGACGAAATAATAATTGTAACTAATCCCGAAATGCCCGCGCTTACTGACGCACTTAAGACAATAAAGATTGCTCAAGAAATGAAAAAACCCATCAGAGGAGTTATTGTCACAAGAGTCAAAAAAAACTTCTTTGAAATGCATCCTGAAACTGTCAAGGATATGCTAGACTCTCCAATACTTGGAATGATCCCCGAAGACGAATCAATTCAAGAATCATTAAACTTGAAAGACGCTGTCGTCCATACTCATCCAAAATCAAAATCAGCTCGAGCATACAAAGAAATTGGTGCAATACTTCTTGGAATCGCTTACGATTCTGACAAAGACAAAGATAAATGGTATCATCCTATTTTCAGGACGCTGAGGATTAGATAAATTATTGTAATTTATT
>PFCY01000015.1 GCA_002763085.1 Candidatus Pacearchaeota archaeon CG10_big_fil_rev_8_21_14_0_10_32_14
CAACAAGTAAAGACATTTTAGCATCCTCTTTCTAATTCTTCTTTCAACTCTTCAACACTTCTTGAGCCAGAACCTCCGAGCTTTCTGTAACTTCCATCTTCGCATATCAGAATCATCGGTGCGCTCGGAGCACTGATTATTCCATTTCCAAATTCACTTATCAAAGATTGAGTCATTTCAATAGGCGAAACAGCGTAATACCAATTAAATCCGTTTTCTTGAATATGGTTTAGTATTTTCGTTTCATCTTCATTCGGATCAGTATCTAAAGCGATAGAAACAACAGAATCGCCTACTTCTTCATGCAATTTCTTAATCTCATTTTGTTGTTTTTTACACGTTGGACACCAAACAGCAAAGCTTTCAACTAAGACGGGTTTTCCTCTAAAATCACTTATCTTAAAATTTTCTTCAGTTCTGATATTTTTTAATTCTGTGTTTATCCAGGACATTGTTTCTTGATTCTTATTTTCATTTGTTAAATCTTCCTGTTGTCTTAAATTACCTGAAAGAAAAATTATTCCAACAAGCACAATCACGCCAATTACAACCCATATCCACAAATTCTTTTTAATCTTCATGTTAAAATAAAGAAACACTCTTTTATAAAACTTAAGAGAACAGCGTTAACTAAACTTTTATATATCTTGCAATCGAATAATCTATTAAGAAGGAAGATGAAATTTTTTTTAGATAGTGCTGATACAAATGAAATAAAAGGGGCTCTCAGTTTTGGGATTTTAGATGGAGTCACAACAAATCCAAGTTTAATAAAGGAAGCTGTTGAAAGAAAAAAATCAAAGGGCGAAAGAATTAATTTAGATTCTTATATAAGGCAAATGCTAAAATTATGCAAAGGTAAACCTGTAAGTTTGGAAGTTGTCAGCAGCGATTACAAAAACATGCTAAGTGAGGCAGAAACAATTTTTAAAAAATACAACAAAGTTGCAAAAAACGTTTACGTTAAAGTTCCAGTCAATCCCTGTACGGATCTTAAATGTACAAACCAGATGGATGGAATAAGGGTAATCAGGAAATTGTCAGAAAAAAACATCCCAGTTAACTGTACCCTGATTTTCACTCCAGAACAAGCATTGCTCGCAGCAAAAGCAGGAGCAAAATTTGTTAGCCCGTTTGTCGGAAGAATTGATGATTATCTAAGAGAAACAGCCCATATAAAGTTTGATAAAAGCGATTATTTTCCACGAGAAGGATGGAAAAAAGGAAAATGGGTATTGAACGACAATGGCATTGTTTCAGGTGTTGAATTAATAAAAGAGATTTCTGTAATTTTTGGAAAACAGAAAATAAAGTCAAAAATTCTCGCTGCAAGTATCAGAAATACAAGGCAAGTTAGAGAAGTTGCAGAAGCTGGAGCAGACATTGCGACTATTCCATTCAAAGTGTTAGGTAAAATAGCAGAACATGTTAAAACTGTCGAAGGAATGAATAAATTTACTAAAGATGTTGTTCCGGAATATGTAAAACTTATCGGAGCAAAACACAGATGAAAGAAAAAATAAACTACAAAACAATGCAAAGTTTAACTTTGAAAAATATTCCTGATTTAGATGTATGTGTTCTTGGAGCGTTGGAATTGTTTTCTTCTATAAAAATTCCTAAAATTGAAATTTCATACAAAAAGCCTTTAGTTGTTGGTAGCGGAAACGCAGAGGCAACAGGAAGAATCATATTTGAAGATAAGGATGCTGTTTTTGCCTCTGAAAGCAACTTTGAAGAAAAACTTAAAAACATCAAATCAATTGATGGAGTTGTTTTAATTTCTGCTTCAGGCGGGAAGCATGCACCTATCATCGCTAAAACCTCAAGAGAATTCAGAAAGAATGTTACTCTTATAACAAATAACCAAAATGCTTTGGCTAAAGAATATTCAGATAGAGTTTTTGTTTTTCCAAAACAAAAAGAACCTTATACCTATAACACATCAACTTATATGGGAATGATTTTAGGGAAGACGCATGAAAGCCCTGATAAAATATACGATTTTATAAAATTAAGAATAGACAAAATAAAACTACCTAATCTCGGAAGATATGATAAATATTATCTGATTGTTCCACCGAAATTTTCAGGAATTATAAGGATGCTGAATGTCAAATTTATTGAATTGTTTGGAAGAAGGGTTGCAAGAGATGTTGAAACTTCGGAATATGTAAAACATGCAACGACTGTCGTGCCTTCTAATGAACTCTTTATTTCATTCGGAGAGGAAAACAAAAATTGGGGAGATAAAAAAAATAGATTACATATTCCTTTGCCAAAAAATGCAGATTACGGAACAATAATGGCTATAAGCTATTACCTAATTGGTAAAATACAAAAATCACATACACCTTATTTTAAGAAAAACATTTCCAATTATACAAAAAGCGTGTCAAAAATATTCGGACAGGAAATTAAACCGATTGTTGAATAAAATGAACTCACAAATTTATCTTGCTGCGATTGTGTCCGACTTCATAGGAAAATTCTTGCTTGCATCTTTAGTAATTATGGTTCATAATCGTGTAAGAAAAGAAGGCAGAATAGACAGAAAAGTTTTGAAGGAGATGAAACTGGAAAAATTTGTCGGTTCTATCTCTCTGATTTTACTTATCCTTGGATTTATATTTCATTTAGCAGATTGGTTTTTAGGTTAGATCTATGAGAATATAATGCCTCCGAATTTGCTTAATAATTTTAGCAGGACACTCATTAACTGACATTTTTGTATTTTTAAAATTCTTAAATGCTTGCCTTTTTGACTCGCCAAAGAAAAGCAGAATGGAAACATTAGATTTTGATAAAAGTTTATTGATGCACTCATTCTTCCCTTAGGCAACTTAGTAGATTTATTCTTATAGGTAAAAAATTTCTTTTTGGATTTTATTGTTTCATGATTTGGAAAAAGCGAGGCAACATGTCTGTCTTCATCAGCGCTTAATAAGACTATATCAAAATAATCCGATACTTCTTTTAATCCTCTCATGTAATTTTCAATGTCCTTATTTATTTTCTCGGTAAGAACAAAAGGATGAAAATTTTCCTTTGGTAGTTTATTTTTTCTTCTAATTATCTTTTTTAACAACGTATTGTAAACTAATTTGTAGTTGCTGTCTTTATCATTTAGATAAACAAGACGTTCATCCACCATAAAAATATGCAATTTCTTCCAAGGAATCTGCTTCTCCGCAAGCAATCTTAATATTCCTCCAACGCTTCCCCCTCCAGGAATTTCTAAAGTGGCAATGCCTTTTTTTCTGATAGTCTTTATCAATAAATCTACTATAGAACTCGCGGCCTTATTTTCTAATTCTCTTTTCTTTCCCTTTATTATCATCTTCAATCTGTTTAAAGTTATATTAAAATATTCTGTTAAAATTGACTTTAAGAGAACGTGTTAAGTCCACTTTATAACTTAAAATAAAGATTACTTGGATAATCTTTGATTCCCTTATGGAATCTTTCTTT
>PFCY01000006.1 GCA_002763085.1 Candidatus Pacearchaeota archaeon CG10_big_fil_rev_8_21_14_0_10_32_14
CAGTTTTTCTTTCCCTCCTCCCTCCCCTCAACCTCGAAGGTAGAGGCTCCTCCCAGATTAGTGGGCGGGGACGAGAGATTTTGTGGTAAGGGGTAAGATGGGGTTGGTGGACGAAGTCGCGAGGGTGGATGGTGGATTCTGAAATCATAACGAAGAATAGCTATTAAAATAATTTTATTAGACACACTCTGTTTTTTATATACAATAAGTTTATAAGAAAAAAAACCCTCACTCAGTAATGAAAAAAGAGGAAATCAAAAATCATCCAGCAATTTCTCACAAAAGAACGTTCGGTCAGATAGCAGCTGAAAATTTCGCTAAATGGGCAGGGTCTTGGACTTTCATAATTATATTTTGCTTTTTTCTGATCCTTTGGGTAATTACTAATTCAATTTGGATAATACTTGGAAGATCTTGGGATTCTTATCCATTTATTCTTCTAAACTTAATTCTCTCTACAATTGCAGCGCTTCAAGCTCCAGTGATATTGATGTCACAAAACAGAGAAGCTCAAATCGACCGACTTCGAGCAGAATACGATTATACGGTAAATAAAAAAGCAGAAAAAGAAATTAGAGAGATTAAAGAACAGCTTAACAGGATTGAACGGAAGTTGAGATGAAATTAAATATTTATTCAGTTAATGATGGACCTTGAAGCATAGCTTTATCAAAATCCCCTTTGAATTCCATCCAATTTCTCAATCGCTTATCATTATAAGTTAATCCATTATTTTTTCCAGGGATATTTTGAAGCCACCATTTTTTGAAGGCAGTATTGACATTATAATTATCATTACCGCCATTACAATTTAAAAGTTTTCCAGAAGAATCATAAATGGCTGTTCCAGGAAATAATTTACTCGGTGATTGACCAGAAAACGGACCAAAAAAGCTTATAATTAAGCGAATCTACGACGATAGTAATGAAAAAGAGTTTGTCAGACATGTATTTGCTGGGTAGAAAGTGCCTATTTTGCGATAGATATGGACTTTACAAATTAAAGGATAAAAGATTAAAGTGTAAAAATTGCAATAAAAAATATTCTATCAAAAAATTAAAAAGAGATTTAGAAATTCTTTATTATTTCTATTTGGAAATTTCAGCCCGCAGGGCTGCAAATGAATTAAAACTAAATTATAAAACAGTTCAGTCAAGATTTATGGATTTTAGAAAATAGATTAATGAATATTCCAATCAGGAAATCAAAAAGTTAAAGGGGGAGTTAGAATTGGATGAAACCTATTTCGGCGGAAGTAGAAAAGGCAACAGAGGCAGAGGAGCGTTTAACAAAGCAATTGCTTTCGGTATCCTCGAGAGAAATGGAAAAGTTCACACAATAATTGTTGAAAATGTTAAAGCAAATACTTTAATGGAAGCTATAAAGAACAAAACAAAAAAAGGTTCTGTTTTTTACACTGATGGTTTCAAGAGCTATGCAAGTTTGCATCAATATGGAAAGCACAATATCATAAAGCATCATAAAGATGAATTTGTAAAAGGTAGAAATCATATAAATGGTATTGAAGGCTTTTGGAGTTACGCAAAAGAAAGATTCCATAAATATCATGGGATTAACAGAAAAAATTATCCATTGTATTTAAAAGAAATGGAATTTAGATTCAATCACAGAAACAAAAATGTATTTAAATTGCTAATCAATATTTGTATTAAGGGAGGCGTAATTGGTCCGGAACTTACCTAATCACCAAATAAATTATCATAATTACCCCAATTATTAGAACAACCAACATCAAGATAATAAACAACTTCAAATCAATATTCAATTTTTTATTTCTAGAATTAAATCTTTTCACTCTCTTTTTCATGTGATTTATTATTTAATGAAGTTTAAAAAAGTTTAGGGTAACGTCTTATGCCAATTTTCTAAAAGAATCATTAAATCTTCTGCATCAACCTTTCCATCTTCATTAATATCTGAATCATATGTCTGTGTTGGAGTCCTTGTATTCTCTAAAGTGGGAGTATAAGATACCGTCGGTGTAAACGATCCAGTTGGAGATGGAGTCTGTGTGGGAGTATAAGATTCAGTTGGTAAAGGAGTACTAGTTATCGAAGGAGTATATGAAATTGTTGGAGTTGATGTAATCGGCAAAGGTGTACATGATGGAGGAGCAGTCGGTATTGGTAAAAATTGAGATAAAAAATTATTTGTTTCATCAGATTCGTTAATTTCATCCAAACTATCGACATAAACAGAATTTTCGGATACCTCATATCCCGGAACCCACAAAGTCGCGTATTCGTTTCCCCTTAATCCCCCTAAAATCCTTGTGGGAGTTCCATCATTGATTTGAACATCAAAACTTGAAGAATCTATCATTGAATTATTTTTTAATCCGACAATGATTCCAAGTGTCGGAGTAAAATAACAACTATCTCCAGTTTCAAGTTCAATAGCCATTCCCGTAACAGTTAAATCAGGAAGTGTATCTTTACGAGACACAATAAAGTTTTTATCTTTGATAATTGATTCTAACCTACTAGATGAAGAAATTAAACTTTTAGGCAATAATGTATTCTCACTTTTATTATCCGCCCCATAACTAGAACTCATATAAGCAGCTAATCCTAAAGTTATAATAGATTTGTATAATCCGTTCATTAAATCTTCAAAAATCTTGAGTTTATAAGGTTTTATGTAAAATTTTGTCCCCAATAATGAATTATATAATACGAAGAATAAATCTCAATAATCCTTATAAACATTATTGTGAAATCTATTTGATGCAATCAAGATCTTACTCTCCAACTCAACAAAGAAAATATTCTCCTTCTGTCCCAAATTTAAATATAAAATTTAACGGAGAATATATAGAATTATCTTCTTCCCCAAGAAAAGGAAACTATTTTGATGCTCGATCCAAATTAAGTGAAAGTAAATTAACACCGGCAAACTGTGGAGAAATCATTCCATTTTATAATCAGAATATTAAATTTACTAATAGAGAACTTCGTTCTCCAATTAACGAAATAAATGGAAACAGCATAATTGGAGACACATTGCAATTATGGATTCCAAGTAAAGGTGTTTATATTAAAGATAATCCCCCTCTATCTTACTTTTCAATTTCACCTGAAAAACTTGAAATGATCCTTAAAGAAGACGACTCAATAAAATTCGTTCCAAGACCATTTCCTCTAGGAAAAATATCGCCCCAAGATTTAGTTGATAATCATTATCTTGTAGAGCTTCTCGACGGAAGTTTAAAAGAATTTGTAAAATTATCTGCGAGATATAAAGATCCTTCTCCAAGAGTTTTTGGATTCGAAGACGTAATTAAACCTACAGTAACTGTTACAGCATTAAGGTCTTTTAGCAATAATCATCTCATCTTAGACGGACATTTCAATCCTCACTGGACAGGATATATGTTTGGAAGAGTTGATTGAAATGGTTTTCTATCAAGTTTAGAGGAAAGATTATTTTGTCTTATATAAATCATTAGAAAAAATCCCAAACAACATCTTCCAATGAGATATTTTTTCTCATCAAATTCATTTCTATTTTATCTCTAGATCTTTTAAGTACTTTATTCACATTTTCGTGAGAAATTCCTTCTGAAGAAAAGTTTCCTTGTCCCGAAAAACGTCTCTTTCGTAATTCTTTTGAAACGTCCCTTAGACTTCTTGATGATTCTCCGCCCAATCCATAGTAGAGAACAACTACTGTCCGTTCAAAATCATCTAATCCTGAAAGAACTAATCCAGTCAAATGTGATTCATGAAGTTTATATCTTGTTGTTTCTCTTAGAAAAGGAATCTTAAAACTTGGCTTTTCTTCAGAGTTATCTAAAGCGTATATCGATAGTCTGCCCCGTCTTCGAATTTCTGAAAGTTTTATTCCCCCAATGCTAGTTTCTTTACCCCTAAGTTTTCTTTCGTTAGGAATATGAACAAGTTGTTGAGCATTATGATACGATTGCATATAATAATTGATCCAATCTCCAGAATATGATAAAAGTCCAATTCCTTTTGAAGAATCATATAAATCAAGTGAATGGATCAAACCCAAAACCCCCTCATGAATATAATCCTTAATCAAATTACGAGATAAATTGTGTCTCCTCAAATATTTTTTAGCCTGAGAAACAATAAATGGGAGATTATGCACCACAAGTTTATTCTTAGAATCTTGATTTTTATTTTTCTGATAGTCTGTGATCAATTCAGAAATTTGTTCTCTTGATAATCTTAATTTAGAATATTCACTAGAAAAATAACTAGCGAGTGATGAACTTTCCATAAAAAAATTCTTAAGAGGTAGTATTTAAGGATTTATATTTTGAAAAAACATTCATAAAATCTGAAATAGATATCTTGATTAATAATTAATGGAGAGGAAGTGATAAAAAATGTTTTATAGGTGATTATATCTCTCTGCATGAAATGATTTTTTTATCGAGGACAACTTCCTCTAAATGTAAGTGTTTGACTAAATGAAACGGCAGGATGTTCAACCTTATTAGAAATATCTGTAACACTACATTGAACAGAGTGGTAAGTTACTATGTTGGGGAACGATGATGCTAAGACTTTATCAGAGGATTTTACTGTAAAACTAAGTTTTTGAGTCGTTTTCGTAGGAACAGAGATAGTTGTATCTTGAAACGTAGTACTCCATCCCTCTGGTACTGAACAAGTAACTCTGTAAGTTGTACTATCTCTACAACGCTGGGTATCTGAATTATGGATATATAAAGTATAAGGAATATTTTCTTCAGCATAATAACTTATTCTGCCATCGATGGCTTCAGCATATGCTCCCGCTTGAAATGAATTTCTTTTACAAGTTAAATCAACTTGAACTTCAGACACCTCATTACCATTAAATAATCCTGTATCTAAAAATCTTCTTTGAGTTATTTTAATTCCATCGTATGTGTTCTCATAATAATCATTTGAAATTCCAAAGCTTTTCATGAAGAGTTCTCCGGCTCCAAAATCTTTATGAATATTTGTTTTATCAGTATAAATTTGCTCTTGAG
Source organism: Candidatus Pacearchaeota archaeon CG10_big_fil_rev_8_21_14_0_10_32_14 (assembly GCA_002763085.1). Lineage (GTDB taxonomy): Archaea > Nanobdellota > Nanobdellia > Pacearchaeales > GW2011-AR1 > PFCY01. Next base: position 5,010 of record PFCY01000006.1, read on the forward strand.
GATTCATCAAATCAAAACCTAATTTAGCAAGACCTTGACTTGTTCTATAAGACGCAGTATAAGTATAATCTCCTCCAAAGTGAATTCTTAATAATTGAGGAAACGTTCCAGCTTCATTGGGATGTATATCACTTGTCATAAATTGATAAACTCCTGATTGAAAAATATCTAATGATCTAGTTTCAGAGTTTATCCATTGTCTATTGACTTTATGAGGAGAATTTATGAGTCCTAGCTCTCCACTACCCATCACATCAGAATGATCCCCATAAGCATCTGTTCCCGCACTCGAGTGACCCATCCCCAGATTATGTCCAAGTTCATGAACATGAGCCCTTGCTCCGTATTCACATCCATAAACTATCGCTCTACTTGGATTTGCGCTTCCATAAGCTATACCCCCATGACTACATCCAGAAGGATAAGGTATAACGTATTGAATTCTATTATTTTTTGTCGGATCATCAAGAACAATCCCCCTAGCTCTTGCTTCTCTATCTAAAGCTTCCATCCAAGCGATCTCATTTTCAGCAGAACAAGATCCAATATTCATCCCTACATTAAATGGCCCGTAAACATTTACATATTTTATTTTAGTTGCGCCATATGAATTGGCTTCATAATGATGTTTTAATGATTCGTAAGAATTTATTTCATTTTGATTTACATTGGTAGTCATTCTTATTAATTGTTGTTCATTCTCAACGAGCTTTCGATTATAGACTCTTAACTCATCAATATATCCATTAAACTTAACCCCTTTATAATCTTTTCCAATTTTAGGTTGAACATTATTTATAGTTAAAACAGAAGGGGCGGAAAACGAAATCTCTTTTTTACCGTCAACCCATATCTCTCCCGTTTTGCCTATTCCTCCTTCAAAGGCAATCGCAACGTAATGCCATTTATTATCATTAAGAGCAGTTGTACCTTGTTTCCACCCTGTATTCAAAGAGAAAAAAGATATTTTACCATCATTGAGTCTACTATATACTAAACTATAACCGCTATAAGGAGATGTCGCTTCAAGCTTGTCAAAAATTCCTCCTTTTTGTAATGAATTTGTTTTTATCCAAGCGGTTATTGTGAGTGCGTTAGTAAAATCAAAATTAGCTTCGTTAGTTATGATTGGAGCATTCGGACTTCTCACTAAATCAAGAGCATTTGAAAAGATTCCTTCTTTATATAAAACTCCCGTTGCTGTTGCATGATTGTTTCTTCCAGAATCATCAAGTAATGAATTATCAAACTTATATGATCCTACAAGTCCGTTCGTAATTGCCTCAGCTCCAATATATAAATTTTTTATATTTTCAGGAGTACATGCAGAATTGGATTGAACATCATTAAAATTTCCAATTAAAACAATAATATTCTGATCACCATATATATTACCATGATCTGGAGTTGTCGATTTATCTGAGATAATCTTTAATGAAGTCGAGATATCTTCAGTACTATCTAAACTGATAGTATTCCCATTTGAAATACCGTCTATTGAAATCATAGTTCCAGAAGATAATTTTTCTAATGAAGAATCTCCGCCTGCAGATTTATCTGAACTTTTGATTTCAAAATATTTTCCGTCTGTATTTCTTTTGAGTACATACTTAATATCTTCAGTTCCTGTCTCAAAATTATCTCCATGGATTTTCATAAATTCTCCTTCGAATGTTTGAATTGATTTAGATTTAGTTGTAGAACATTTACAGATATTGTCTGCAAAAATTCCTCTTTTCAAGACATAATTTCCATTAACACAATCTACATTATTCCTCGAATCTACATCAACTAAACCAATAGTATTTACGCCCACTTCCGTTTGACAGGGAGATCTACCACAGGATATGGGCGCAGAAGTACCGTCTTCAAAATAAGACGTTCCGCTAACAACAGGATTTGCTGAAGAATAATAAATATAATAATTTTCTTTGTGTTTATTCCAATTATAACAACCAGCACTACCTTCAACTGCCTTTTCTCCTGTAACAGTATTGACAATAGGGCAGCAATTGTTATTAGAAGTTTTATAATAATTCAATGGGCAAGTCCCATCGGGATTTGGAACGGGTGGCGAAAAATTCACGTCCTCATCACCTGAATTATCTTTATTCATATTCACCGCAACGATCGCGATTGTTGTTAATGCAATCACTGCAACAAAAAATGCTAATTTTTTATCAAAAAATTTATCTTTCTTAGAAGTATTTTTTTTATAACTTCGCTTATTCACGATCTTTTTCATGCAATCATTTTATGAAGAAAAGTTTAAAAACTCTTCTATTTCATTCTAACAGATGAACAGATTAGAAAAATTATTGAATATCTTGACACTTTCATCTTGTTTGATTGCAACTTCTCATTCTTATACATTAAAAGAAGATGTACTCGATTCGGGATATCTTGGAGAAGTGACATTTTCAGATTCGGAAGAAGTTGTCCCTTTAGGAATTGATGTCAAAGTCTATGATGAAAGTTTTAATGACATAACCCACGGAAACTTTTCAACGTTTCATGCATTTGGTGGAACATGGTATGAAGTTTTATCATCAACTGACGATATAACAACTTCGACAGATGAAGGAGCTCTTGAAGGGGAGATGTTGACAATTTATATTGGAGGAATAAAATCCTCTCCTTCTTTATTTCATTTTCCGGGTTTTTCTCATAGAGTGGATATTACAATTCCTTACACTATTTGGGATTTAACTCCAACACCAACTCAATCGCCAACAGAAACTCCAACAATTACACCCTCGCCAACACCTATATCTTCAGTCGTTGGAGATCTTAACAATGATGGGAAAAGAGACTATAATGATATTTTCCTTTTTTCAAAAGAATGGTATAAATAAAATAGAATAAAATCTTCACAAAACCCCCACACCATTCTTCTATTTTGTTAATTCAATTCCATAATTTCAACAAATCTTACAACATCTCCATTCAAATCTAACTCAACAAAATCATTATATTTTCCATTTCTATAATCTTCACATTGATTTTCAATTTTATTATCATCTGAATTTCTTGGAACATGAACAATATCCACAACAAACCCATCACATTCCCCTAAACATTGACTATTAAAAACAACTCCATTATTTTTTTCATCATCATAAAGTTTATTTGCACATTCTATTATTTTTTGTTGAACATTAACTTCACCCGGAATATCTGAAGGATTTCCATGTTTAATCCAAATTCCACGTTCATCTTTAATCCATGAATCTTCACCAGTTTTATCAAATCCGTATCTCAAAATTCCAATAAACAAAACTATAATCAAAAAAATTCCAATCACAAAATAAATCCACTTTTTCATAAATATAAATGGAGTTTAAGATTATATATTTTATGGATTAATATTCTTTAGATTCTAATACAGAAACAATATTTGCAATTAATGAAGATAATAATCCAAAAGCGCTTATTAACAAACCAAAAACATCTAGAGCATTCACTTTTAAAAGAGCTAATGTGAAATAAATAAAAATTACGAAATTGATGATCTGTGAAAAAATCGATAAAGCATCACCGGTTTTCATTTTATATTTTAATCAACTCATTAGAATTTTTATTATCCCGATAATCAATAAACCTAATGCAATAAACCCAATTATCCAAGCAATAACCTGAAGCAAATTTAAAGTTTTTTTCTTCATTATATTTACCCGTATCTATAATTTATATATTTAACTTTTTCAAATATAATTTCATCTCTTCACCGATTCGCACATCTCTTCAAGAATAGCATCGATGTCATATGTAAAATCCCAATCTGGAAAATCTCTTTTGAATTTTGAAACATCTGTTATATACCATTGATGATCGCCCTCTCTTGCTTTTTCGCTATACTTTACGTTCGCTTTTTTGCCTGTTAAATCCTGGATCTTATCGATCGCTTCAAGCATAGAAATATTTGAATGCCGACTTCCGCCCATGTTGTAAACTTCGCCATTTTTAGGATTGTGAGAAAAATGGTCAAATGCCGTGATCAAATCGTGTGCATGAATATTATCTCTGACTTGTTTTCCTTTATAGCCGAAAATTGTATATTCTTTTTCAGAATTTATGCATTGAACTAAATACGCTAAAAATCCGTGGAGTTCCGCAGCGCTATGGGCAGGCCCTGTCAAACATCCTCCTCTAAAAACTCCAGTATGAAGACTGTAATATTTTCCATATTCTTGAACCATCAAATCTGCAGCCGCTTTAGAAACGCCAAAAAGACTATGCTTTGAATCATCTATAGACATTATTTCATCAATACCTTTTCTGTATCTATGAGACGGATCAATCTCCCATCTTTTTTCTTCTTCAATTAACGGAAGTCTATTCGGAGTATCTCCATAAACTTTATTTGTCGACGTAAAAATAAAAACTCCATTGGGTGAATATCTCCTAAAATTTTCGAGGGCATTAAGAGTTCCATTTGCGTTCACCTCAAAATCGGTGAACGGATCTTTTGCCGCCCAATCATGGGAAGGCTGTGCCGCAGTATGAATAATCAAATCAAAACGAGTTGTCTTGAACAATTGTTCCATAACTGTTTTATCTCTTATATCAAAAGAAAAATGTTCGTAATCTTTGATTTCTCTTTTCAACTTTTCAACATTCCATTTTGTGCTCGCATCTTTGCCGAAAAAATGACTTCTCATGTCGTTGTCTATTCCATGAACATGATAACCTCTTTGTGAAAAATATCTCACAGCTTCGCTGCCAATCAAACCTCCAGAACCGGTTACAAGTAAATTCATTAATTAAAAAACAGAAAGACTTTTTTAAAGATTATTACAAAAAAATATAGAGTTAATTTTATTCCTCAATCCTATTATTCAATTCGCCAGCAACATTCGTCAGCATCATCTCTTTGACTTTGTCTTTTGAAGAAGCCCATTCTTTGTGTCCTAAAACCCAACCCAATTTTACAATGGCAGTTTCAGAAAGCATATCTTCAAGATAAATAATTCCTGTTTCAAGAAGTTCTCTTCCGTTACTATAAACTAAAGGATCAACTCGGCCATTTATACATTGAGTTGTCGCGCAAACGATCATTCCTTTCTTTTGGATTTCACCAAGTTTTTTCGTCCATCCATTTCGCGCTCTCATCGTCGGAGTATGTCCAAGTCCAGACATCTCTATAACAATTCCTTTATACTTTTCTTTTACATAAAAATCTAAAATTTTCGGATCTTGTCCTGGATAAACTTTAAGAAGAGCAACTTTCTCTTCAAATTTATCATCAATTTTAACTTGTTTACTTTTACCTCTTCTATTATAATCAGAAATTATTTCTACAGAATTATTTTCAGCGTTTATTTTTGCATAAGCTTTTCCATTGACAACCTTAAATGCATCTCTTCTTGAAGAATGTAATTTTCTCACTTTAGTCCCCGGCATAGCATAACAATAATCATCATTTGTTGTCGCATGTCCAACAAGCATGACTTGAGCTATATCACTTATAGCGCCAAGAGCCGCACATTGTAAATTTAAATTAGCATCGCTAGAAGCCCTATCAACAGATCTTTGTGAATAAGTCAATACAACTGGTTTGTTTAAATCTTTTAAGAAAAAACTTAAAGCCGCAGAAGTATAATGTAAAAAATCAGTTCCATGTGTTATAATAACTCCATTAATATTTCCATCATTAAGTAAACTCTCACAAGTCTTTGCAATTTTTTGCCAATCTTTAAAATCCATATCTTCAGACGCTTTCATAAACGGCACTTCTACTTTAACGACGTTGACTTTTTCGTAAAGTCTGGGATATGCACTTAATAACATCGCCGGATCAGTAAGCCAATCCACACCTCCTTTTTTTGGATTAAGCCGAGCAGCAATTGTTCCCCCTGTAATTATCATCGCGACATTAGGTTTCTGCGAATCGTGTTTTGTTTTTGATTCTTCTTCCTTTTTATCAGGAGATTTTTTAAGAAGTTTAACATTCAAAACATCTTTTCTTACAAAACCGATATTATATCCCGATTTTAATTTAAGAAGAATCAGTCCCTTTTCATCTTGAGAAGTTTCAAGAAGCGTTCCTTCATAATCTTGTTTTATAAGTTCAACTCTAACTCCATCTCCCGGATTAATATTTTTAAGTTCAGACTTTTCCATTTCTAAAACAAAAGAAACAAATATAAAAATCTATCTAAGTTAACGTTTAATCTCAGCAAGAGGATTTTCATTCTGTATAAATGATTCCCCTTCATCCTTCCTATTCCCTCTAGACAATTTTATTATAAATAATATTATGATTATGACTATCCCTATAACAAATATGAATATTAAAGAAAAGAGTATTATATTTAGTCCATTACCCTTAATTTTCTGACCCACATTGCCCGTTGTATTTGTTACGCTTGAATTGTTATCATCTAAATCCAACCCAATGCAATTATCTCCCACTCCGTAACTATCTCCATCATTATCAACGCAGCTTAGATTAATTGAACATGATTTATCTTGTTGAACAGGTTTATTGATTTGAGTTCTGCAATTATGCAAGTCAACACAAATATATTTTTGTATATTATCAATGCACTCTCCATACTCACATTCCCATTTTGGCACACAGCCGGAACCGCCATTTCCCTTGTTGTTGCCGTTATTGTCATCAGAACATGTTCCGCAATCCTGAGAACAGCTGGAGCATGATTCACCAAAATTGCACGCGCTGTCTCCACATCTTGGATATTCTGAATAAATAATTGAAATCTCGCTTTTATTAAGAGTCCGATTATAGATTCTTAGTTCATCAATGCTTCCCTTAAAAAAATTATAAGATGAATTCGAATCTCTAGAATCAGGATAAAACAAACTGGAATCCTTTGAATAATCCGCTCCAATCGTTAAATTTACTTTTCCATCATTATAAATTCCTCCTGTCAAATCTGTTTTGATGAATTGGTCATCTACATATAAAGTATGATTTCCATTAGGACCAGTTTCATTTTCTTCTCTTATAATAACAACATAATGCCACGTATTATCATTATAATTCTCCGGTGTGCATATCTCTTTTCCATTGCCTCCAGTCCTTGATTGATTTTCACTGAGCATATGAGAGCATATTTTTCCGTCTTTAATTGTTATTGAAACAGTGTCCTTATCAAAACCGGGAGTATTTATTTGTCCTTGTTCTTGTTCACTGAATAATCTTCCGTTGCTGGATGACGTTTTCAGCCATAATGAAATTGAAAAAATTCTGCCCATTTGAAGTCTGGATCCTAAATTCTGTACATTTACAAAATCATTTATACCATCAAAATTTGCTGACTCTCCCATAACTCCCTTAGAAAAATTAATTCCCCCAGTTTCATTTCCATGATATCTGTTTCCAGAGTAATCCAAAAAATCTCCATCAAAAGGAAAATACGCAGCAAGTCCTTCACCGCAATATCTGTCGTTAAAGTAACATTCATTTTTACCTCCAAGAGTATATTCTTCCAAAACTTGAAGAGGTGTTAAAAGCGTGTTATAAATTCTGACTCTATCAATGCTTCCGTTGTATGCATGAGTCAGTGATCCGGAAAAAGCGAGCGCTCCGATACTTAAAGGATATTCTCCGACAGAATATGAATTATTAATTGAAGAGTTTCTTAATATTCCGTCGATGTATAATCTGCTTTCTTTAGTTGTTGAATTGTAAATAGTTGCGATATGATGCCACTGACTGTCGTTATATGAATTAAAATAAGAGATTCTTCCGTAATTTGTTCCATTAGCAAGATGGAAAGTTTCTTGTCCTGATGCACTAACATAAAACCCTTTGTTTCCGTAAGAAGAAGTCCCTCTGTCTCCTATTATTCTATTGTTGTTGGAATTATTATCAAAAACGCTCGTATTAAACCACGCAGAGATTGAAAAACTATCTAAAAGATGCAAATCATCCAAAAGAATTACAGATCCAACATATGTATTATTCGGTTTGAAAGTCGCTGCCTTATTAAATTTTCCTTGAGTAAACTGAAACATTTCAGGAGATGAAAGCGTTCCATTATGTTTTCCTGTTCCGTCATTAACATTTCCCTCATAATCATATGAAGCGATTAAACCTCTGTTTCCTTCAACACATTTGATTCCATCGCAATATTGATTCGTTGAACATGCAGTATCTCCTATATCATTGCATAAAGTAACATCATCACTAACATCATATAAATCTAATATCTCATCATCGGAAATAATTTTATTATAGATTCTTACTTCATCTAATGCTCCAATAAAAGAATTTAATGGAGCCATATAAAGTGACATTTCAGAAACATTGAGTTTGCCCCTCCCAACCAAACCTCCTCGTGGAATTCCGTTAAGATAAATCTGGCCTCCTCTTGAACTATTATACGTCCAGACAACATGATACCATCTCCCTATTTGAACATTATCTGTAAACCCGGATACTGAATTCCATAGATAAGCTCCAGTTGAATTCATACTATTTGCATAAACACCAAACATATTCCTTTTTCTTTCAGGATATGAAGAATAATTTTGAAAAAGATAAATTCTATAATTTGCATTTGTTACTGTACTGCCTGAATGCTTCGCAATTATCCAATCTGCATAACTATTGTCTAAAGAATCTGCTTTTATCCAAAATGAGATAGTTATGTCATCATCTATAGCTATAGAAGAAGAATGAGGCACAGTGATCACGTCGCTTCCTTGATCGAACAAAGCAGCTTGCCCAGAAGCATTTATGCCTTGAATATAAGTAATTCCAGTTGGTGTTCCGTCATTATTGTTTGTTGTAAAATCGTTGGTATTTCCCTCAAATGGCCAATATGCAACCAGTCCTCTTGTACCTCTCTGGCATATCTGCCCTTGGCATACATATCCATTTAAACATTCATCGTCAGTAACGCAGGATTGACTTCTTCCATAATAATACAAATCAGTTATCTCGTCTGAAGACAAATCTCTTTTATAAATTCTTATTTCGTCAATGCTTCCATTAAATGAATAATTTAAATTCCCACCCCAACCAGCAGCATAAGGGTATACTGTTCCAAATGTCAAAGGAAGATTTTGATCACCGCTTAAAGGAATCCATGAATTGATATTATGTATATCATAAAAATTCCTTACACCATCAACATAGATCTCAACGGCTTTTGAAGAATTTATTTTAGCAACAACATGATGCCATTCGTCGCTTGCATTAAAGGGAGAAGAATAATTAATGTAACCAGTCGCACCGCCAACATAAAACAATATCTTATTATTTTGATAATATATTCTGTAATTATACTGCCCGTTGGAATTCCATGGCTTCGAAATTAGATATGACCCATCTGTTTCTGTTGTATCTGGTTTCATCCATAAAGAAATTGTTAAATCACCTCCTTCATATTTAAGATCAGGAATAGAATTAACTTTTACATAATCATTTAGTCCATCAAACTTTCCGGTCTGCCCGATCAATCCAGAATCAAAAGTCGGATTGCTGACAGCGATTCCATTATACCCATTTCCCGACGAATCATCAAAATTATTTTCAAATTTCCACCATCCAATTAAGTTAGAGTTAATATCTGGAGATAAACTAATTTCTTTGTCAGTTTCTTTAAAATAAACTGTATTAATTAAAATTCCCAAAATCAGTACAAACCCTATCAACAAAAGAACAAGCAGATATAGTTTTCGTTTTTCGCCACTATCAAATTTATAATTTTTATTTTTATTATTGGAAACAATTTTATTGCGTATCTTTTTTGTTTCCCTCACCCTCTTTTTCATTTAATAATCACGTTTCACCTGTATAAAAATGTTTTTATGATGATAATTTATATACTCAAACAAAGGATAATCATAATCTATTAAGTAAAATAAGAAAGGGAATAAAAAAGCACAAATAAAGAACAAAACAACTAATCACAATCTATAAAAATCACATCTTATTAATATAACTATGCCAAAAATCGGTCTTGAAATCCATGGTTATTTACAAACCAATGAAAAACTTTTTTGTAATTGTAAGGCGATCCACGGCGCAAAAGTTACTTCACCTAATACAAACGTCTGCCCAATATGCACGGCCCAACCAGGCGCAAAACCGATGCTCCCTAATTCTGTTGCATCAAAAAAAATAATTCAGATTGCTTTAGTTTTAAATTGTAAAATAAACGAAAAATTAATATGGCAGAGAAAACATTATTCATGGCCTGATCTTCCAAAAGGATATCAAAATACAATTTCAGGAACATATGCAATTCCCGTCGGAACAAAAGGAAAATTTAATGAAATAGGAATAACTGAAGTTCACATCGAAGAAGATCCAGCAGCATGGAACCCCAAAACAGGAGAAGTAGATTACAATCGTTCCGGTTTTCCTCTAGTCGAAATTGTAACAGATCCGGACTTCTCTTCAAGTGATCAAGTCGTTGAATGGCTAAAAAATTTACTTCACGCACTATCTTATATAAAAGCAATCGATAAATCTCTTGGAATAAAAGCGGATGTAAACGTTTCTCTCCCAGACAAAAAAGGCGAACGAGTCGAACTCAAAAATATTAATTCAATTGAAAATATAAAAAACGCAATAGAAGTTGAAATACAAAGACAAATTTCTCAAGGCGTTCCCAAAATTCAAGAGACTCGGGCATACAACGCAGAAAAACAAACAACTTCTTTGATGAGAACTAAAGAGCAAGCTTCAGATTACAGATTCATCCCCGAACCGGATTTACCTTTAGTAAAAATTTCTAAAAATAAAATTAAAGTTCTAGAAAAAGAAATTCCCCAAAGTCCTCAAGTCAAACTAAAAAATATAATCAAAGATTATAAAATAGATAATGCTTCAGCAGAGATCTTAACAAAAAATATCGACGTAATCCAGTTTTTCGAAGAAGTGATTAAAAAGATCCCTAAAGAAATCGCAGTGCCTTGGACGACGATCGAACTTCTAAGGATATTGAATTATAACAAAGTTTCTCTTGACGATCCAACCATAGACATAAAGCCAGAACATTTTATTGAACTCCTAAAACTAGTAGAGAATAAATCTATCACTCCGCTTAAAGCTAAAGAAATTTTAAATAAATTCGTTCCCGTTTCATTTTCTCCAGAAGACGAAGCAAAATCTCAAGGAAAAATCACAAATGAAAAAGAACTTGAAGAATTTTGTAAGATCTCAATAAAAAATAATCCTAAAGCTACTCAAGATTTTAAGAACAGCGAACAAAATTCTTTAAACTTTTTAATCGGCGACGTGATGAAACAAAGCAATAAAAGAGCGGATTATCAAAAGACCAGAGAGATTTTAATTAAAGAATTAAAAAAATAGAGCGAGTAAATTCGTTTACGTATTATCGCCTCGGATGAGATACTCCCCGCCCTAAAGGGCGGGGTATCCTTACGATTGTATTGGATTAAGTTTTATCGCATATGTTTCAAGATTATCAACATCTTCTATAAAAAAATATTATTAAAAAAATTTGGATTAATTTATTCGTTCGAAAAAATCT
>PFCY01000039.1 GCA_002763085.1 Candidatus Pacearchaeota archaeon CG10_big_fil_rev_8_21_14_0_10_32_14
CCATCTCAAACCTCCTTTTAATTTTATAAGTTAGTTAGAATTAATTAATTTGGGATGAAGCCCTTTAATCCAAAATATTTATAAACAATAAATTATACACTTGTATAAATAAATGTATAATTGTATAAAATAATGGACAATAAAGAAAAAATACTGAATATGATTTTTGCTCATCCTTCCAGAACGTTTCACATCCGGGAGTTGGCACGCGAATTAAAATTACATCCCAATACTGTCGTTACTCTAGCAAGCGAACTTGAAAAAGAAAATCTGATATTAAAAGAGAAAAAGTTGCATGTTGTTGAGATTAAAGCTAATGAAAAAAATAAAAAGTTTGTAGAAAAAAAAAGGCTCTCGAATCTATCGAGGATTTATCAGTCTGGCATCATTGATTTTCTTACTTTAAAATATTCTCCCCGGTGCGTTATCGTGATGGGAAGTTATTCACTAGGTGAAGATATTGAAAGGAGTGACATCGATCTTGTTGTTATCACCCATAGAAAAGAAAACAAAAATGAAGACCTCTCTAAATATGAGAAAGCATTCCATAGGAAGATACATTTAATTATTACGGATTATAAAGATATCTCTCATGAGTTTTACACTAATTTAATAAATGGCGTTGTCGTTCATGGATACCTAGAAAAAAAATGAAACCGTTTGAATATTTTGTTGAGGAAGGAGAAGTGAAGAGTTCTAGTAAAAATATTGCACTTGCTCAGTCCTTGATAAGAGATATGAATGAAAGAATAAACGAACTTCAATATATCGATGAGAAAAAAATGCCAAAATTAGTTTTTGAACATTATTATGACGCTTTGCGATCTTTTTGTGACGCACTACTTGCTAAAGATGGATATAAATCGTATTCTCATCAAGCTTCAATATCTTATTTAAGCACATATGGATATGATATATCAATTATCAGTGCACTAGATAACTTTAGATATAAACGAAACGGGTCAAAATATTATGGGGAAAAGATAAGTTATGAAGATGCGAAAGAAATAAAAGACTTCTATGATAAGATAAGATTAAAGATTAAGGAAAATACAAAGGATTTAACATGAAACAAAAAAAACCTCCGTTCATTTTTTTAGATCATACAGCAGATATAAAGTTTGTGGCCCATGGAACGAGTTTAGATGATGCTTTTGTCAGTTCAGCACTTGCGACGCTAAATGTAATCTATGACTCAGAGAAAAAAGTTGATAAGAAAGAAGAAAAAGATATAATTGTAAAAGGAAAAGACTACAAAAGTTTATTATATAATTTTTTAGAAGAAATAATTTATTTAGTTGACAGTGAGAATTTTTTGACTGGAGAAATTGTGGGATTAAATATAGTGAAAGAAAAAACCGGTCATTATGTTTTAAAATGTAAATTATGGGGGGATTCATCCAGGAATTATAAAAATCTTGATCATATAAAATCTGTGACGTATAGTGAAATGATCATTGAAGAAGATAAAAACAAAAATTGGATGATACAAGTTGTTCTAGATGTTTAGTTAAAAAAGCAGTCATAATTTTATAATAACTCTAACAAAACTTGGCACTATATTTTTTATAAATTATAACTCACTTTCATCCAATAAAGGATAAATATCAAAAGCTACTTCTTCATAAGGATGTGCTTCTTTCATGACTTTAATGATAGATTTAGCTTTATTTTTAGGACATATAAATTCAAGTTTATCTTCTTTCACAGTCTCAATCTCCCCGGACTTTCCGATGAAAGGATTAGCTTTTTCATTTGGCTTAAATCTTCCAACTCCTTCACTTAAAAAACTACAATAAGAATAATTCCCAATAACTCCCCCGCCACTTTTTCCAATTGCCTCTAAAACTTTCTGTGTGTGAGTTGTTGGAACAAAAACAACTATCTTAACCTTTTTCATGATTACTTAACAAATTGAATAATTATAAGGTTTCCTATATTATATTAACTAGGTAAAAATATAGTGGACACTTCTGGTAGCCATATTTATAATAGACAGTTTTTTGACTTTCGTTTGAAATATTGTCTCCATCCCAATAAAATATATTAATACAATATGTTTGTAAAAATATGGCTTATATTTTTCCGAATGAACCTATGGGTTATGGAAGAAAAACTACTTCTTATGTTATCGGTGATGAAGAAAAGAATGAGATATGTAATGTTACAAGAAACAAAACAATGTCGTATGATGAATTAGTGCGTATTTATAAAAAACATAACAGGAAAGTCGCCAGTGTAAAGATTGGAAATGCATTATCTGTTTGTGGAGAAGAATTAGAATTGTTGTGCAGTAAACTATTTATTGAACTTAGAGAAGGGAAATTTGAGAGACTTAAATACGATATAACTGAATTGAAAACAACTCCTCACAGAACAGGCAATAAATCTTGAAAGATAATAAATTATTTAACTTAAAGAACATTATTATTTTATGGCATATATCAGATGGGGTGAAATATTACCTTCGAGAAAAAGAAGCGAGTTCTATGTGATTGGAGATGATGTGGGAATTTACAATGTTGGAACCGGAAAAAATGGTAAAGTATGAAGAGATGAGAAAATTGTTTGCCGACGGAGAAATTATTGCTGTTAGATCGGCGCTTGAAAAGGTTTTGGGAATTGGACAAGAAGAACTTGAAGTGATTTGCGGTCGACTCAAAGAAGAATATAATAGGGAGGGATGGAACAACCCATTTGAGTTTGAGAAAAGAAAAATTAAACCGCATCCATCATAAAAAGGAAAATGGAAGAAAGAAATTACAGAAAAATTCTTGCAGAAATTTATTACGAGACAGCAAAGCAACTTTTTATGGAAGTTGAACATGCAGAACCTTCATTAGAAAATGTTCGAAAAATATTATATGCTCATGATTTGACATGGATTGGAGAGCGACTCAGATATGGAAATGACTTGGATGGCTCTCCAGTGAGTTATGTAGTTGATGGGCTGTGCAAAATACTTGATAAGATTTCTACTCTTCTTGATGAAGAATCTTGTACAGAGCTTATTGTAAATAGGGGGGTGAAGGATTTGTTGGACGACTTTGAAAACAATCCTTAAATTAGAAAGAATAAAGTGAACCCTTTAACTGGACACTTGCTGCTTCGCAGATTTAATGCTCAGAAATTCAACTCCCAAGCTCACTCGGAATGGATAACTATATTTCTCCTTCGTGAACTTGCTCGGCTTGCGCTTGAATTTCTTCGATACGATAATATTAAGATGAAAACTTTTCAAATAAATAAAAACCTTCCAAATGAAATTTATGTCCCTTTGGGAAGTTTACTTAACAGAAAGGGCTTCATCCCATATTACAAAAATTAATTTATTTATAATAGATATTCTGTTTGGTATTAGGGCGAGAGTTTACATTTTGTCAAATTATCTAATCAATACAAAATGTGGGCTCGAGTTGAGACTCGATTTGGGC
>PFCY01000080.1 GCA_002763085.1 Candidatus Pacearchaeota archaeon CG10_big_fil_rev_8_21_14_0_10_32_14
CGGCTCGCCCATCTCAAACCTCCTTTTAATTTTATAAGATAGTTAGAATTAATTAATTTGGGATGAAGCCTCTTTCTCCTATAAGTTTATCACTTACAAATAACAACATAAAATAAGTGTATTTAACATTTATCTCCTCCTTAGTGAGGTGTAATAGAGAAAGATTTAAAACTTCCTCAAAACTCTTTATTTGATGAATGAAAAAATACTTGAAGAGATCGGTCTTACCAAAGGAGAAACAAGGGTGTATCTCACTCTCCTTAAGATAGGAGAGACGACGACGGGAAAGATCATAGAAAATGCGCAGATTTCATCGGGAAAGATTTATGAAATCCTTGACAAACTCATAAAGAAAGGACTTGTGAGTTATATCGTTAAAGAAAAAACGAAATATTTTTCTGCGGCGTCTCCAGAGAGAATTTTAGATTATCTCCATGAAAAGGAAATGGATATTCATCAAAAAGAAGAGATGTTTCTTAAAGAACTGCCCGGTCTTTTAAATTTGAATCAAAAGAAAGAGCACGAAACTAAACTTTTCAAAGGTATTAAAGGAATTCAGACGGCGATTTTTGAATCATTAGAAAAAATGAATAAAGGGCAGGAAGTTTTAGCTATGGGAATACGCTCGACAAAAAACGAGAAGTTTAATTTTCTTTGGGAAAGATGGCATAAAGAAAGAATTCATAAAAAATTAATTTGTAAAGCAATTTTTTCTGACAAGAACACTGATTATTACAAAAACTTCAAGAAAATGAAAATGACTCGTATTAAAGTCACTGAAGGTGTAACACCATCGGCAATAGATATCATGGGAAACCGAGTTTTGATTTTTACTTATGAAAACGAACCGTCGTGTTTAGTAATAGAAAATGAAGAAATCGCAAAATCTTTTACAACTTTTTTTAATACGATGTGGAAAACTGGGAAAAGTTAAATCTCCAACTTCATCTGTCGTTTTTCAGCCATGAGATTCTTCCAAGTTCCCCAGCTTTGCCTGAAAATACCTTCGTCGCGGAGTTTGTTTGCGTTTTCTTGCAAGAATTTTATTGTGTATGGATCTGAAGAATAACCTGAACCTATTGCGCTTCCGTATTTTTTTCTTAGTTTGTCCATTTCTTCTTCTCGTTTTGATTTGGCGAGGATTGAGGCGGCGGATACTGCAATGTGATTCCTATCCGCTTTATGTTCGCAAACAATGTCTAAATTTGATAAATTATCTATTTTGGATTTTAATGTATCTGTCCACGCAGTAATGTTTACACTGGGACAATCTACAACTACCTTGATTTTTTTTGAACCATCATTTATTTTATTTATTACTGATGCGATTTTTTTTGCTTCAAGTTCGTTAAGATTTCCCTGCGCCTTATCATCTATTTCTTCAGGAAATACCACCTCGAGTCCGTAAGTTATTGCTTTTTCTTTTATCATTGAAACTAGATGTTCACGACGTCTAGGAGTCAGGTCTTTTGAATCCTTGACTCCAGATTTTTTGAATTCATCTTCAGTGTTTTTGTCAATTAAACATCCGGCTAGGACCATGGGCCCGATCACAGGACCTCTGCCCGCATCATCAATTCCTAGAATTAATATGACTTCCTCTTTTGACATTTTATAAAAAATAAAAAGATGTTTTTAAAAGTATATGACTACTTTGTAAGGAAATTAATAGAATTAATCCGATTTGAAAATATTGTTTTGAGAAATATTTGAGTAGCAGGGGTTGAATCTGGCGTCGGATATAAAATCCTCGCTCATTCGCTACGGACTGTTTGAACCAAACTAAACCGCGATGACACCAAAGGTTTCCTTCGCATAACCTTCCTTTGAAGTAGGTTCAAGACTGATTGTTCAAATCCAAAAATTATTTAGAATATTTGAGTAGCGGGGGTTGGATTTGAACCAACGACCTCCGGGTTATGGGCCCGACGAGCACTCCGAGCTGCTCCACCCCGCTATTGAATAAAAGAAGGCTAGGAAATCCTTATAAATCTAACTGTTTGAATTAAGGTTATGCAAATAAAGGTGAATAATTTTTTACGATATGAGGGATTTGTTGTTGTTGGAGTACTAATGACGCTTGGAACTCTGATAAAATTATCTGGAATTATTGATTTTTCTTCTGACTGGTTTTGGCTCATCGCGGGAATTGGAGTGACGATTGAAGGTGCAATATCCCAGAGAAAACAAAAACAATTTGATAGTAAATATAAAATCGTCACTAAAGACGAATACGAAATGATAATAAAACATAATGGGGATGAAGTGACGCATATTGTGCATTGAGAAACTGGAAATGAAAAAAAGAGTGATATTATTTGTATGTACAGGAAATATTTTTCGTAGTTTGAGTGCAGAAAGAATACTGAGGAAATATATGAAGGACAATGAAATTGATAACTATGAAGTCATTTCAGCAGGAACTGTTGCAAAAAAAGAACCAGCAGATCCTGTTACTTTAAAATCACTAAACTCTATCGGAATTGATGCATCAAACCATATACAGACAAAATTATCGAGAGAATTGTTAGCTAAATCAGATGTGGTGGTAGCCATGGCAGATTACCATCTAGAATTTATGAAAAAAGAACTTGGATATCCCAACGCAATTTTGTTTAATGAACTTGTTAATAAAAAAAAGATAAATGTTGATGATATAAATGATGTGATCCCTGATTTTTTAGAAAACAAAAAGAAAAGAGACAATCATATAAAATGGACTATAGATTATATTGATAAAAATATTTCAAAACTTTTCGAAAAGATAGAGGAGAGATTTTTTCTTTTTGAGGATTTTGCATTAAATAAAAATAATGCGCACAAGAATGGTTATCCAAGAATTTTCATTTATGAGACAAAAAATGTGATGGCGTTTATGTCAATTGATATCCCATCTAAAAGCGATGGACATATTTTAGTCGTTCCAAAGAAAAGGTACGCTTCTTTAGGAGAAGTTCCAAATAGTATAAAAAAAGAGATGATTGAGGTTGTGGGAAAAATTGGCGGGGCTTTAAGAAAAGTCCATGGAGGATATAATGTTCTTTTGAATGATGGAATCGAAGCAGGACAGTATATTTTTCATACTCATTTTCATATTGTTCCTCGAGATAAAGAAGACGATATAAAAATTGAAGTTTGGAAACATAGAAAAATTTCTGAAAAAGAATTTGTGAATTTGAATGAAAGGCTGAAAAAGTTGATTTCTAAAGACCAAAACTCCTAATGCAAATACTTTTAAAATGGGTGATTTCTTGATATTCAGAGTGAAGCCCACTGTAGGAAAAACAAATATGCCCAGATCGCATAGTCCCTACGGTCTCGCCTTCGGC
>PFCY01000037.1 GCA_002763085.1 Candidatus Pacearchaeota archaeon CG10_big_fil_rev_8_21_14_0_10_32_14
GTCTATGTGGATAGGCTCTAAGTTAATTCCTTTAGATAAAAGTGCATCTCTTGATGATTATAGATTTGTTCATGATCAAATTTTTAAGCATAAACTTAGTGACAGAGGTCTTCATCCAAGACACTATATCGAATCTTGGTTAGCGGATTTGTGCTTTGCTTAATTTTATAATATGTTCATCTAATCATAAAGAACAATAATATCTTGAGTCTAGATCAGAATCTTTCAAATTTAATTTTTTAGCAGTATCAATAATATTTTTTTCTATGTCTTCAGATAACTCATTGAAGGATTCTATAATAATTTCCACATAAATTAACTTTTTATCAATTTCAACAAGTCTAACGATTGAATCATTATAGAAATATTCTTCAAACTTTTTATGAAGGATACAATCTGGTTTGAAACCCCCCCATTCAAGTAATTTTACAAAATCTTCTGCATCATCGACAATAAAATTATATTCTTCATTTTTCTGGAATTTTTCGCTGTGCAGTGGAATTTTTAAAGTTACAATTTTTCCGTCATCATTTTTTCTCAAACGAAGTTCCCCCTGTTTAATATTTTCGTTTTTAAAATAAAAATCTACCACCATTCCTTCCCCAATTTTTTTTGATATTGTGTTTAATTTCTTTCTAAAAATTTCAATATTATCAATTCTGTATTTTGCTTTCATTTCTTTCTTTATTGGCATTAATTAGTTTAGCTAACGATGTTTTTAAAATTGTTGTTGCAAAGAGACATTTTCATCTCTTTTAGTTTAACCTTAGTGAACAAACCGCGGGTAGCACTAAAGAATTGATAAAAAAATTTTGCTTCATTTCTCGTGGAAAAACTATTTATTCTTAAATAGAAATATTTATAAATAACTACTTCGTGTATACATTAAGTGTATATACATTTTGTATACTACACCTCCTTTCCGTCGCCAGTGCATACGACAAGTCAATCAATATACTTTGATTGAACATCGGTGCACGGTGATATAATCAAAGGCTCTTTTAGAAAAAGACCCTGGGGAAAAACGGGAAAATAAAAAGTGAGATTTAAGAATGAATAACAACAATCATAACAACAACGATCTATTCAAACATAAAATACTTTGTAGCAAATGTGATAAAGAGATGAAAGATTCTCAAATGCTTAAGAATGGGCTAGTTCTTAGAACGAAAATTTGTCCAAAATGCAATGATAAAATAATTCACCCATCAGATGAACATGATTATAACAGATTCATAAATCTTAAAAACAAGGAATATAAAGTAAAGATGAGACTTGTGGGAAATAGTTATGCAGTATCTATCCCTAAAGAAGTCGTTTCATTCATCAGAGAACAAGAAAATTTTTTTAATGATGTTTTTAGACTCTGTTTTGAAGATATGAATAGATTAAGTTTAAATTTCGGTATACAAAATAACAAATAAAATGGCAGAAGCACCTAAAGCAGTAAAATTGAAAGTTGTTGAAGCGCTCCAAGATGACGCGTACAAAGGCATCGTTAGAATAGATTCCGAAGTAATGAGAGAACTTGGAGTTAAGCGAGGAGATGTTGTTGTCATAAAAGGAACTCGTGAAACAGTTGCAATCGTAGACAGGGCTTATCCTGCGGACGTAGGAGAAGGTATTGCGAGAATAGATGGAATTCTTCGACGTAATGCTCGAACGGGTATTGGTGATAATGTCTTAATCTTTAAAGCATCAATGAAAGAAGCGAAAAAAGTAATTATTGCTCCAGCACAAAAAGGAATCATGGTTCAGGGAGATCCTGACGGTTTGCGAAATGGATTGCTTGGAAGAGCTGTTGTTAAAGGTGACATTGTTGTTCTTGGTGGTGTAAAACGAAGACGTGATCTATTGAGTGAAGAATTCGGAGATCTTAACGATATATTTGGAAACTTAAATGATGTATTTGGAGATATGGGCTTTGGGCAACTCGGAGGGGGAGTTTCTCAAATAAGATTTATGGTTGTTTCAACGAACCCAAGTCAACCTTGTTTTATTACAGAAAATACTGAAGTTGTACTCAATCCAAAAGCTGTTGAAGTTACAGACGAGAAGATTCCTGATATTACTTATGAAGATATTGGTGGTCTTGATGATGAAATTAAAAAAATAAGAGAAATGGTAGAAATTCCTCTTAAACATCCAGAGATTTTTGAAAAACTTGGAATTGAACCACCAAAAGGAGTTTTACTTCACGGACCTTCTGGTACTGGAAAAACTTTACTTGCAAAAGCTGTTGCTTCCGAGTCAGACGCGAATTTTATTTTACTTAATGGTCCAGAAATTATGAGTAAGTTTTATGGTGAATCAGAAAAAAAGATAAGAGATATTTTTGAAGAAGCTGAAAAAACTGCACCAGCAATTATTTTTATCGACGAGATTGATGCGATTGCGCCAAAGCGTGAAGAAGTTGTCGGTGAAGTTGAGAGAAGAGTAGTTTCGCAGATGCTTACAATGATGGATGGTCTTAAAGCGAGAGGAAAAGTTATTGTAATTGGAGCAACGAATAGAGTTAATGCGATTGATCCAGCACTTAGAAGACCTGGAAGATTCGATAGAGAACTTGAAATTAATGTTCCGGGAAAAGCTGGAAGACTTTCTATTTTAAAAATTCATACTCGAGGAATGCCTATACATAAAGATGTTAATATTGAAAATCTCGCTGCAATAACTCATGGTTTTGTCGGTGCTGATCTTGAGGCTTTAACTAAAGAGGCAGCGATGAATGTTCTTAGAAAATTTTTACCAAAATTAAAGTTGGATCAAGAAGAACAAATTGCTCCAGAACTTTTAGAAAAATTAATTGTAATGAAAGAAGATTTTCAGGATGCATTAAAAATTGTTAGACCTAGTGCGATGCGTGAAGTTCTCGTCGAGACGCCGAATATTTCTTGGGATGATGTTGGAGGTCTTGATTCAATAAAAGAAGAACTTCAAGAAGCTGTTGAATGGCCGATAAAACATGCTGATGCGTTTAAACGACTTGGAATAAAACCATCAAGGGGAATTTTACTTTATGGACCGCCAGGAACGGGTAAAACACTTTTAGCTAAAGCCGTTGCTAAAGAATCTGAAGCGAATTTCATTCAAGTCAAGGGTCCTTCACTACTTAGTATGTGGGTTGGAAAAAGTGAAGAAGGAGTGAGAAAAATATTTGAGAGAGCTCGACAAGTTTCTCCCTGTATAGTGTTTTTCGACGAGGTTGATGCGCTTGCTGGAAAACGTGGTGAAGATCATGGTTCTAAAGTTACAGAAAGAGTATTAAATCAAATGCTTGCTGAAATGGATGGTCTTGAAGATCTGAATAATGTTTTAGTTATTGCAGCGACGAATAGACCTGATATGCTTGACACAGCATTGCTTCGACCTGGACGATTTGATAAAATACTTTTAGTGAATGCGCCGAGCGAAGAAGGTAGATTGCATATTTTGAAAGTTCATACTAAAAAAATGTCCGAAGGCAAAGCTTTAGCAAAAGATGTAGATTTAGTTGATTTATCAAAGAAAACTTCTGGTTATACTGGGGCTGATTTAGAAAATTTAATCAGAGAAGCTGCGATGCTTGCTTTAAGAGAAGATATAAATGCTAAAGAAGTAAAGAAAAAAAATTTTAATGAAGCTCTTAACAAAGTTAAACCGAGTGTCACGAAATCTGCAATTGATGTCTACCAAAAAATCGAGGAGAATTATTTAAAGAAAGCCAAGGCGGCGGTTCCTCAAGGTGGAAGTTATTTAGGATAAAATGGCAATTGATACTGATATGGGAATTGCAGTAGAGATTGGATATCATATAGACAATCCTTGCGGGTGTGAAGTTAATGGAGAGTGGGAAAACATAAGACCATTTTATATGAGGATAGCGCAAGAGACTATTCCGAATTTAACAAATCCTTTTGCAATTGATTTTTTAGAAGCGAAACTTAGAGAGTATTCAACTTAATAATTTGATTAAATTTATTTTTCATAAATCTTTATAAACTATGAACGATGCGATTTTTTATGGTAGATCTTGGGGAAATTTTTGAAGACGCATCGAGAGAAATGGATATTAATTTGACCGTAGACCCTGAGTTTTTAAAAAAGTTTCAAGAGAATATTTCAATTTTCCCAGAAGATCAACAAGTTAGAATATGCAGAGCTTATTTGATCGGTTATATGGCAAGATATGAAGTAGGATATAAATCCACCGCGGGTATCAGGTTCTGGAACATTTGAGAAATATACTTGATCCAACAATTCCTGCAGAGTTATTTAGGAAATAATGTTTTATTCAGTTGTTATAATAACTTTTCCTTCATTGATTAAAATTGTATGTTCTGCTTGTGCAACTTTGCATTTTGAAGATTCAATTAATTGATCGTATTGATGGACAATTCCGTTTGATTCTAACTCTTTAAGCGCTATGAAAGCCTTTGAGCCGAATTTTTTATACAACCATCTTGAGCAAAAAGGCAAAGTTCCATATTCTTCATTTATATAATTTAAAATTTCTCTTGCTGTCGGTGAACGAACATTTTTTAGATTTTTTATTTGGTAAATTCCAGAGGGCTTTCCGTCGTAAACTCTTCCTGATGCGCTTGATAAAGTTACGAAGGGTTCGATAGCAAATAATCCATCATCTAATTGCTGTGAAGACGATTTTTGTGAAATGTTTGGGATTGTTATTCCTGAATGTAAATCAAAGTGATCTATTGAATGCCCGCTCAAATTTATTATAGGAATGAAACCATCTTCTTGAATTGAAGATTGAATGACTGATCCTAATTCAAAAGTGCTTGTTTTATCTTTTTTATTTTGGACAATTTCAATTGCGGTTGCAAGTGCTTTAGATGCCGATTCAATTAGTTTTTTATTTTCTTGTGAATTTTCTAAGTCGAATGAAATTGCATTATCTGCTGCCCAACCGTCAACATGAACACCAAAATCTATTTTAATCAATCCATGTGCTATTGATTTATCGTCGAAATATGGAGTGTAATGTGCAGCAACTTCATTTATCGATGTATTTACTGGGAAAGCGGGTTTACCGCCAAGTTCGATAATCTTATTTTCTATTTTTTCTGCGATATCAATAAGTGGAACCCCTTTTATTACTAACGAATTTGAGATGACCCACTTTTTAACATCTGAGCAGATTTTTCCGGCTTTAATGATATTAGTGATTTCTTTGTCCATAATTTTTGAAGAATAGATAATTACTTAAAGGTTTTGTTGCTGAAATTTTTATGGATTTTAAAAGAGTGTATGAAGATTTCAGAAATAGTTTTAGAGAATATTTTGAATCTTTATTGGACAATACAAGTTATGTAAAAGCATGGAAAGAGAAAAGCGATGAACTAAAAGACCGACTTGTTAAAAGTGATGCAAGGTTGAGATTATCTTTCTTAGAACTTGATAGAGCAAATCTAGAAGCTGTGAAATATAGAGAAGGTTATGAAAATTATAAATTTAGGGTCGCTGATTTGGAGACAATTCTTAAATCAAAAGATGGTTTAATTGGTCATTTAAAAATAGATCAAAAAGAGAAAAGATTACTTATTAATAATCTTATAAGAGGTTATGCGCAATTTATGGGTAAAATTATTGAAAATACGTCGTTGAATAAATATCCTGGAGCGATTATAGATAGAAATGGAAATCTAATTTATGTTACTCCATCAATGAAAAAACTATTTTATAAATCAGAAGAGGAAGTTGAAGGGAGAAACTGCTTATCGTTCTTTGATGTAGGGGAGGTTTATAGAAATGCTTTTGATTTATTTTATAATAATCCTCAAGCCAGAGAAGTGGAGATTATTTCGAAAATTCCTCATGGACAAAAGAAAACTAAACAAGGAATTGTATTTTCGAAGATTTCATCTCCTGCTATAAATTTGTATGGTATTAATGTTGGTAAAGATGAATTGGTTGTTCCTGTTTGCACTTATGTTACTGCTAGAAGGTCTAGAGCCGTGTTAGTCAGTGAAGTTGAAAAAGTAAGGAATAAATTTAGGGGCGCGATAAAAGAATTTTCGGAGAATCATGATCCTAATTTTTCTTTTGATGGATTATCCGAATTAATTTAAGATTTTTCTTTTAGTCTTCTTCCTTTTGGAGTAAAATTTGTTATTTTGTCTGCAGATGCTTTTCCACATCCTAAAAAATCCCCTGTAAATGAATTTCTGATTACGACGAAACCTTTTGGTCTTTTGTTTGGTGAATTATTATTTGTCGCAAATTTGTTATCCCACCGTCCTCTCCCCTCGCCACCCACCCGAGGCGACACTGAATTAACAAATTTGCTTTCATCATCCCTCTTATTCTCTTTCATAGCTTTTTCAATATCATAATATAAAATTTCCCGTCCCATCATCCAATCATCTATAATCTTTTGGGAATTAAGATCTACAATATTTTTTATTATATCATCTTTGAAAATGTGGGTCCCCTCAATGCTCAATCTAATATCTTCTTTTTTATTATTATCAAGTAAATCTATTTTTGCGATGTAAAGTCCAATTAATTCTATTGAAGATAATTCTTTAAATTTTTGTATATCTTTATCTGAAATTTCTCCAGTAAAAATTGAAATCTTTTCTTTTCCTCTTTGAATCAACCTTGAATTTTTTGGAAGCATTGAAGATTCTACTCCATAATTATCACTAAGTTTTTCAAATATTTTTTTTATTTCATTAAAGCTAAGGATATTTATTTCTGGGTTCATTTAGTCTTTTATTTTCTTTAGTTTAGATATAAAAAATCCTTCGGTATTGTTGTCTTGTGGATAAAACCTGCAGACGCTTGTTATTTTTGGATTGTATGTTTTATCTTGCCATTTATTTAATCCTGGTCTTGTTTTGAGTTCTTTAGGTAGAGATTTTTTTATGTCAACTATTTCAACTTTGTCTTTCCATCTCGATTCTGTTAAGATATAATTCAGAACTTCTTCGTTTTCTTCTGGAGCATGTGTGCAAGTCGAATAAACTAATTCTCCTCCAATTTTTAAAACACTAATCGCAGATTCGATAAGGTGTTTTTGAACTTTACTTAAAGTCAATATTGTCCGAGGATTCCATATTTTATTTGTAATTGGGGTTGAACGAATTGTCCCTTCGCCTGAACAAGGAGCGTCAACTAATATTTTATCGAACTTAAAATCTGTCATTCTTTCTGAAAGATTTCTACATAATAAAACTCCGTCTTTTTTTGTGACTATAACATTTGAAACGCCGCATCTTGAAGTGTTTGCTGTAAGAATTGTTAATCTTCCCATAGAAACTTCGTTTGCAACAATCAACCCTTCATTATTCATCATCGACGCTATTTGCGTGGTTTTACTTCCTGGAGATGCGCATAGATCTAAAATTTTTTCACCGGATTTAGGAGATAGGACAATTGATGGAAGCATGCTCGCCAATTCTTGAACGTAATAATATCCCAAAAGATGTTCTAAAGATCTACCTAATTCTCCAGGTAGAAGCAGTGAGTCAACAATCATAATCTCTGGATAGTCTTTGAAAGGGCATGAAAGTTTCCAGTTGTAATTTTTTTCGAGGCGTGATTTCAATACAGATGGAGAAATTTTTAGAGTATTGCATCTAATTGAACGTGACGGGTCTGTCTGGATTATATCAAAATAATCTTCAATATCTTTTTCATCTTTAAGAATGGATTTCATCCTTTGGATAAATTCTGGTTTTGGGTCATAATATTTTTTTGCCATAAAAGAAGCTATAAAGTAATCTTTATAAAGAATTTCTTCTTGATTAATATATGAAAAAGAAGGCAGAAGTTGAGAAAAAGTTAGAGATGAAGATAGACAAGGAATTTGGAGATGTTTTTTCTGAATCATTCGAACAATATAAACTAAATTTCAAATTATTTTTTAAATTATATTTTTGGCTTTATTTTATACCATTATTAATTGCTATTATGATCATAGGATATATAATGATTGGACTTTTAGTCAGTATTCTTGGAAGTGGTGCACTCCAAACAATTGTATCTGGACAGAACACAGGAGAATTCGGAAATGCATTTAATAAGAGCACTTTAAGTCTGACATCGGTTTTTTCAATGACGGGGAATACTATTAATCAGAATCTTGAATCATCCTCTTCATTACTCTTTACCTTTATGTTGGCTATTTTATTATTTGTACTTATTTTTAGTATTATACAAATTTTGTTGTATGGAGCAATCATTTATGTGGTTAATAATAATAAGAATGGAAAAATGACTTTTGGAGAAGCGTTTAATGGAGGAAAAAAATATTTTTGGAAACTGGCCGGAGGATTTTGTGTTATACTTGCAATTCTTGTTGGTGTTTTAATTGCAGGGATTATTATGATAGTTATTGGTGCTTTACTTGGATCAATAGGAATTATCCTAATCATATTTAGTGTACTTGCGATGATTGGATTTTTTATTTATTTCACAATATTGTTTATGTTTTTTCCATATTCTATTGCTATTGATAATGCAAAAGTCATAGATTCTTTTAAGAGAAGCAGAGGTGTGGTCAAGGGGAGATGGTGGAAAGTGTTCGGTTATTTTTGTCTACTTATGTTAATCATGATAGGAGTTTACTTGGTTTACGCTATAATAAGTAATATCGTCGGTGTATTTATGGGGATTTTTATTTTAATTAATTTAATTCTTGGGCTTATTGTAGCAGGATTTTTAATTGCAGTATTGAACAGTTTATGGAATTTAGTCATCATGCCTTTTATGAATCTCTTCTTAAATAATTTTTATATTGAACTTAAAAAAAGAAAGTAATCAGTTAAGAGGAATTCTTACTCTTACACCAAAAGTCTTGTATCCTTCTAAATCCGATGCATGTTCATATCCGAAAGATTCAACTCCCGAATAGTCGTCTTTTCGAAGAGGGAGGTCGTATGTTTCAAGAATTCCATCTAAACTAGAAACTATACTCTGGACGAAAGGAAAACCAAGTCCGCTGCCTAGTCCAAAATTAGTCCTCTCTTTTTTATTAGCATGAAGATTTTCAACAATGTATTCTAAATGCTCTGAGTTATTTTTTATTCCTTGATAAATTATAGACTCTTCGGGGGAGAACGCAACTGCATTTCCGAACAGAGTTCCTGTTACGGCGCTAAAAACACTTTTGTTAAACGGTAAAACTAAGGAATTTGCTTCATCCTCTTTATACATAAGTTCAAGTCCTATTTTATTATCTTTAAGTAATTCATCGTAAAATATTGCGTTGACACGTAAAATCTTTTTAAGATCAACCGATTCAATATCTCTTTTCAAATTTTCTTTAGAGAGACCACTTAAATAAAGAAGTCCTGTCAGATCAGACATATTTGAAAGACCTTGCCTTATTCTTGAGATCATTTCTTTTGCGTTTTCAAAATCACTACTATCTATCATCTTTTCGGAAAGATATGTCAAAGCGTGCGCTGATGATATTGGAGATTTTAATTCATGGACTAACATATTTTTTATTCTTTCATTTTCATTCACTCTTCTTTGTAAATTTTGATGAGTAAATGCATGATCGAGCGCTTCTGAAACTGTCCTTGCATATTCTTCAAAGAAAATATTTTCTTTTGGAGTGAGTTCTTGTTGAGACGGGGTAAGCGGAACTAAAAACCCGTAATTTTCTCCTTCTTTTGATAATGGAAGACCGTGTTTGTTGTCAATCGTTGCAGTGTAACCTGATTCGCTTAAGACTCTCATAGCGTTCCGTTTAATTTCCATAGGATCGTGAGTTGTTCTGTTGAGTTCGTTTAGTGTTTGAAGAGTTGCGGTGAGTTTAGCGCCTAAGCTATCTGCGAGCCTTCTTTGACGTTTTAGTTTTTTATCAATATTTTTCATGTAGCAGCATTCTGGTATATGGTTTAGTTCGGTAATATAGTCTAAATTAGAGACTATCTTCAGAATGTAAAATTTTCAAGTTGAGGTGTTTTTTAAATCTTGTGGATATATAGGCTCTGTTGAAAATCTTTTCTTAGAAATTTTTTAAATAGTTACTTTTATTAAATGGTAACATCGTGAAAAGATTTATAAATATCATATTTCTCCTTGGAATATGAAAACACAATTTCAAGGAAAACCCTTAATAGACGTTAAAGGAATACCGCAAGTGGATCTTCTTCAAGGAGAATATGGAAGAGAAGTTCTAGGTGAATATTTAGAAATTGTTAATTCTGATTATGGCGCTAATTCAGCTCTTCATGTATTTAGATATAACAAAAAAACAGGAACTATAGAAGGTTCAAATTCTTATGCGGTCGCTTTACTCAATCAAAGAGTGTTAAAACCTCAAGGAATAAGAACGGCTTCCTTTATCGATTTAGAAAAGATAATTGGAGTGAATAGAGATGACTTGCAATTAAGAGGAACATATGAAGACGTTGCTTTAGTTTTAAGGAGTGAATCAGATCCAAATTCTTATTTAGCTAAAAATCTTATGGAGCAAGTAGAAGCAAGAAATCCTAAACAGAAATTTCCAGTTATGATTAATCTTTACGATATAAGTTTAGAAAAAGATGCCGATGCGCCAAAAGGTTTAACTTTTGTATTAAATGGAGATGCATCTATAATTTACGCTCCAGTTTTAGAAGGAAAAAATAGTTCAAAGAATTTTTCATCCCTTGATGAAAACGGTCTTCCTATTCTAGATAAAAATGCTTCAAGAATTCTGTATACTAATGATTCTGGACTTTCGGAGGCGTATTTGTACTGGGATCTCGTCTTTGGCTCTCACTGTGAGTATTTGGCTAGTTCCGGCTCGTTTGGCAGGGTGGTCTTTGTCGCCGAAGGCGACGCAAAACCTTTTTAAGCTTATTCATTAAAACTTAAAGAAGAAAAAGAGAATCTAATCAGAGAAATTGAAAAAAGATATCCAGAAGCGCAAAGAATCTTGATAGGAAAATAATTAAAAATTAATTTAATTCCTAAAAATCAAGTTTTTTTTGTTTGCTTGAAGCGAGTTCTTCTTCTATATTCACGTTCAGAACAGCGAAAATATTTTCCACGCTGGGAATAATTTGTTTATTCATGTAATAGTCTATGTCATAATCAAAATCATCAAATTCATTTATGAGTTTTGCTTGATCTCGAATTGGACCTTTTTTCGATTTTTCTTTTGTATCTGCTATGAAATATTCAATTAAAGTCCCCATAGAAAC
Source organism: Candidatus Pacearchaeota archaeon CG10_big_fil_rev_8_21_14_0_10_32_14 (assembly GCA_002763085.1). Classification (GTDB taxonomy): domain Archaea; phylum Nanobdellota; class Nanobdellia; order Pacearchaeales; family GW2011-AR1; genus PFCY01. The sequence continues at coordinate 11,145 of PFCY01000037.1, forward strand.
GGGGAGACCTTCTTTAAGCATTTTTCTTGCAATAATAACATGGGGAGTTGATGCTTTATATTCATCGAGCGGTTTTTTTAATTGGGTCTTGATTATAAGGAGGTTCTTGTCGATTTCTTTTGCTCTTAATTTTTTTGTGATTTCTTTCACATATTTTAATGCTTTAGTCTGATCGCCGTCATCAAGAATCATTTTGAGGATTTTACTCTGTGTATCTCTTGCAAGTGTGCACCAATCTCTTCTGACTGTTTCAAATCCTCTTATTTTTAATTTACCTTCATAATTCATTAATGCGTATTTTTTCTTTGCGCCAAAATCACCAGATCTTTTTGTAACAAAAATTCCTCTCCTGTAAAAATCTTCTAGTTCCAGTTCCATAATTCCAGGGAGTTCTTTGTTTAAGGATTTAAGAAAATCTAATGTTTCATTTTTTGAATATTTATTTAAGAGAAGAGCAATTGAATCTGTATCGGAATAGATGGTCTGAAATCCCGCAGAATTTATTTTAGCAATTATTTTTTGGATGTAGTCCCGACTTAATGCTGTTGTTGCACCTTGAGATTCGTAGCTGTAATATCGCGCTCCGAAAAATCCAAGATATCCATAAGAAGAATTTGCTAGGACTTTGTAGGCGGCGGAGCGAGCTTTTATCAGGGGATCGTCTTTATGTGAAGTCTTAAGCAAGTGTTTTGCTTCTTTCCTTTTTGCAATAATCTCTTCAAGTAAAATTGGGAAGAATCCTTTTTCTTTAGAAAAATAATATTTAATTCCCTCGACGTCAACTTCTGTATGTTTACTTGGAGAGAAATCTTTGGGTTTTTTGTTTCCTAATAAAGTTGAAGCCGATAAGTTAAATGATACAATTATTGAAGGCCAGTAGCTCGTGAAATCAAACATCGCCAAGTTCTCGTAAAGTTTTGGGATGGGTTGGAGGACAAATGCACCGACGTTCCGTTCTTTTAAGCGGCGTACAGAAATCTCTGAATGAGAAGGTCTTGGGATTGCGATTTCGTTGAAACGTTTTAAGTTATGGATTATATAATCTTCCACGTGTCGTGACATACCGTCGCGTGAAACATCATAGAGAGGTTCCTGCATCACTTCAGTAAAACCTACTAAGTCTATCCAGATTTTTTCAAAAAGTTTGTAAGTCAAGATTGAATCTTGAAGATTATAAATAAAATATTCTCGCCATTCATGGTCTTTGATTTGGGCAGATTTTTTTCCTCTGTGCTCGACATTTATTTTTTCTTCTCCTAAAAGTTCTTTACTCACTTCATTTAAAGATAAAGTTTCGGATTCCATGTATTGCGCGTAAGCAGTCTGTATAAAACGAAAAATGTCTATGTGGACTATACCTTTAATTGATGCGTTCATCATTCGACCTCTTGAAAATAATATTCTCGATCTTTCCGGGCCGAGTTTTTGAGGGACTCTTATTTTTTCTGCTCTTGCTCTTATATATGGCAAGTCAAAGTTATCAGAAAAATATCCTGTTAAAATATCCGGTTTTTCTTTGTTTATGATTTCGAAAAATGCTTCGAGCATGTCAGCCTCGTCTTTAAAGAATTCGACATTTTCAATTTTTGATTTGTTGTGCTTCCAAGTCAAAACTTTTTTTATATTGCTTGTTACAACTGAGATCATCAAAATTGGACCTTTTCCGATCTCAAATTCTTCTGTTTCTATATCAAAAGCCATAATTTTCGGAGAAAACATCTCTTGTGATTTTGATTCCAATACTGTTTCGAGCTTAATGACAAAGTCTGTTTCAATTGATAAATCGAGTCCTTGGAATTCTGAAGAATTATTTAATGTTTCTCCTGAGATATCGTATTTTTTTAGAGGTTTAATATCTTTTTCTATGATATATCTTGTTATCTGGGAAATGTCTGTTTCAAGAATTTGCGCTTCTCCGTCTAAAACTAATAAATCCTCCGTCAAAGTTTTGAATTCTTTATGCTGTGAAAAAATCTGGAGCGCGCTCACTTTTTTACCAAGATAGTTTTTGTTCACTAATCTAGATTTTATGTTTTTTTTATTCAGAGATTTTATTATTTTATCTGATTTTTCTGAAAGAACGTAGAAGAAATTATCGATGTAATCGAGAATACAGACAGTCTTTTTTTGGCTTGTGCGCCCGTAAATTTTTATGATGTCTTTATTATTTATTTCTACTGTATCATAATCAATGGGGTAAAATTCTAGTTTCATTAAACAGACAAGAATCAAATAAATTTAAAGGTGACGGTTTGATTCCCTTTGAGTATTATGTGTAACTATATAGTAACTACATACGAAAGGTTTAAATATTCTAAAGTTTTATCAGAATTAATAGAAATGAGGATAATATGACAGATACAACTCAAAAAGACTATAGTGAAATGTTTCGGACAGCTTATGCTAGCCAAGATGCTTCTGCTTATAGAAAGGCAGTTTTAGAAAGTGGAGAAGATGATTTTGATATTAGTTTATTCGAAAGAGCCGAAGCTGATAGGATTTTTGAAAGAAATAGGGCGCATGGAATAAGAAGTGAAGGTGCGAGAAACAATTCAGTTAGAAGACTTGTCGATGCATTGCATGATGTTAAAACGTACATAATCGATCGGGGTCTTCCGCTTTATGAGTATCCTGACTGGATAAGGGGATATCTTAGAGATCATGGAATAAATTATGTTTTTCATGAAGGAGAAAAAAGAAGTGTTAAGGAAATGGATGGAGTTCAATTGATGTTTTATATTACTAGAAGGATTTCTGAGTATGATGTAAAGTAGAAATTGATGTTAGACTAATTTCATTATAAAATATGTAACAACAATCTTATCATAATTTTTTAATCTCTTTTGGTTTTCATATTCCCGCTAAATTTCTTTCTTAGATTTAAAAAATCTTACTGGAGATTTCGATTCCCCCTATCCAGCTCGCGACCTCGCTCACCGACCATACCTTACCCCTTACACGAAATCACTCCCCTCTTCATCGCCCTCCAAGTGAATGATAGAATAAACGAAATCTCCAACCATATTCATATTTGAATTTTCTAAGGTTAGTGAAACCAAAGAATGTGACTGTAGCCAACATACGAAATCTTTAAATTATTCTTATCTATAGATAAATATGGGATTAAATATTCGTGATATTGTTCCGAAAAAAGAGTTTAGTGTATCTGAACTTAAAGGGAAAGTGGTTTGTGTAGATGCGTTCAATGTTTTGTATCAATTTGTTTCTACAATCCGCCAGCAAGATGGAACTCCGTTAATGGATAATAAAAAAAGAATCACTTCTCACTTATCTGGAATTTTTTATAGGAATATAAATCTTATAGAAGAGGGAATTAAGCTTGTTTATGTTTTTGATGGAACGCCTCCCGATTTAAAATATAAAACTCACGAAAAGAGGAAAGAAGTTAGAGATGTGGCTAAAGAAAAGTATGAGCACGCTAAGGACATGGAAGATATTGAAGGGATGAGACGATATTCTATGTCACTTACCAAGATAAATGATGAGATGATTAAAGAAAGTAAAGAACTTCTCAATGCTATGGGAATTTGTGTCATACAATCTCCTGGAGAGGGCGAGGCTGGGGCGTCTTATTTAACAAGAAAACATAATGCGTATGCTACTATAAGTCAAGATTATGATAGTCTCCTTTTCGGGACGCCGAAACTAATTCAAAATTTGACTATGGCTCGAAGAAGAAAAACTGCTACTGGTTGGATTGAAATCAAGCCGGAGTTAATTGATTTAGGAAACGTTTTGAATAGTTTAGAGATTGATTTGGATCAGCTTATCTGTTTAGGAATTTTAGTTGGGACAGATTATAATCCGAAGGGAATTCCGGGAGTTGGACAGAAAAAAGCTCTTCAAATAGTCAAGCAATATAAACAGCCGGTTTTGATCTTCAAGAGTGTTGAGGAACAGATGAATAATTTGTCAGAACAAGATTCGTTTGACTGGCAAGAAATTTTTTCTTTATTCAAAAAACCGAATGTTACAGATTTTGATTTTAAATTTCCAAAAGTTGATGAAGAAAAAATAAAAGATATACTTGTGAGAGAACACGATTTTTCATTAGAGAGAGTTGAGAAACAACTTGAAAGACTAAGAGATGCTAAAGAAAAATCGAAACAAGCGACGCTGAAGTTTTAAAAGTTTTCATAGAGTTTTTGTTTAATTATCTTCCCACTCAATTTCTTTCTTAGATTTGAAAAATCTCACTGAAGATTTAGATTCCCCTATCCAACTCGCGATCTCTACTCGTGTTCACAACTTGATATTATCTTTACTTTGTTGAAATGTTTTGCAGTTTTTTGTGTCAGAGGATTTCCCACTTGATTCGAGGTTTTAAACCTCGATACCCATCCAAACGGAAACACTGAATTACCTAATGTTAGTCTGACACAAAATATTTATTTTTTCCAACAAGGTGGCTCCATCCAAAATTAAATTTTTTTGTGAGATTTTGTTTGTAATTTACTTGCCAAACACACAACTTCGACCACCAACCA
>PFCY01000060.1 GCA_002763085.1 Candidatus Pacearchaeota archaeon CG10_big_fil_rev_8_21_14_0_10_32_14
GTCAGGAAACCCCACTCGCCGAAGGCGATTTGTCCCGCAGGCAAACCTTTAGGGTGGGGAGGACGTCATATATTGGGAGTAGTTTATTAGCAACTGTTTTATTTATATTAACATTTATTGCATATAAAAGGGATAGAAGAAAAAGATTATTATATGTTGGTGTAGCTTTTCTTTTATTCGCTATTAAAGGATTTTTAATTGTTTCAGATATTATTTTCCCAGAAAAAGGGGGGTGGATTGACCCAACTGCACATTTTCTTGATTTTGCAATACTTCTGAGTTTCTTCTTTGGGCTTTTAAAAAAAGGAGGTTAATAATGACTTCCGAATATTCTTCACAAAAAGATAAGATTTTGGAATTAGAAACAAGAAAAAAAATTTATAATCTTGTAAAAGAACATGCTGGTTGCCATTTTAGGGATTTAGAAAGAAAAAGTAATCTTCCTGCAAGTTCTATTAAATATCACTTAAATTATTTAGCCAAATATAAATTGATTCAAGAAGAAAAAGATGGCAATAATATTCGTTATTTCCCAAAAGAATTTAATCCAGAAAATAAAAATCTATTAGGATTACTCAGAAAAAAAAGTCTTAGAGATATTTTATTGTTCATCCTCACAAATAAAAATTGTAGCCATAGTAATATTGTTAATTTTACAAATCTATCTCCTCCTACGATAACTTGGTATTTAAAAAATTAGAAAATAAAGGAATAATTTCTTCAAATATAAATGGGAGAAATAAAACTTATAAAATAATAGCTGATGAAAATGAGATAATGAGCTTGTTAATAACTTACAAAGAAAGTTTCTTTGATTCATTAGTGGATAACATCATTAAAACTTGGGATTTGAACTAATTTATAAATTCAGGTTCGGGGAGTACTTAACTGCCCATTTTTGCAGAGTTTAACTTGTTTGGATTTATCTGCCCATACTTGCTTTAATTAATCCCAACCAACGATTGTTACCCAAGTTTAACTCTTGTCCTGCCCTATTGCATGGAACTTCATCTATTGTTGTATGTGCTTCTATAAAGTTATGTTGAATAATTAAAGCATTTATTAGAATAGGAGCAGACCATAAAGCTTTCAGACCCCTAAAATCATCTACTCTATCTTTAATCTTCATAAAAACAGTTTCTATTCTATAATTATGAATTTTGCTGACACTTGCATTTTGTACTTTATGCTCAACAGATAAACCTCCAATCTTATTTGAATAAAATAGTTTTCTAAATGCTTTAGGGTAGAAAACTCCTCCATCTGTCTGAATAAACTTAGGTTTTCCTTTCTGAATTGACTTAAATAAGAATTTTTGAGCTTCTATAGGATTACCTGATAAACTATAATGAACTCCTGTAATTAATCGAGTATCCCAATTAATGCGACACCAAAATCTATCATCTCTCCCACCACAATCAATTAAGGTTTCATCAGCATAAAAACTATTTCCCATATTATATCCTAACTTGTCAATAAACTTACTTACCTTTAATGTATATCTTCTTACCCAATCAAGAATACTCATATGGCTTATTTTTGTGTTCAAGTGCCTGCTTACTGGTTTCTCATTTTTCTACTTGACAAATTAGAAATATACATATCAATTGACATAGTGATGATATTTTCATTATTTCTCATTCTGTAAAATCCATCATCGACGACAAATCGGTAATTGCAAAGTTTACATCTATATCTCTGAATTTTTCCTCTTTTTTCTGTTGTTCTTAATCCATCTTTCTTAATGTTTTTTTCCTTGCAGTGCGGACAAGTTAGTTCTTTCATAATATAATTAGGTACCTATTCTTAATATATCTTTCGGTACCTAAGTTACTATTTGATAGTGGGTACCTAAATATTTAAATAGAAGTGATTATTTCTTATCTTATGAAGTTACAGAAACAACTTTCTAGAAAAGTAGGAAATACAGAATATGCTAAATGGGTTATTGTTATACCTCCAGAAACAATTAAGGAGTTAGAATGGAAAGAAGGACAAGATTTAGAAACAGAAATTAAAGATAAAAAACTAACTATTAAGAAAAGTTAATTTTTTAGTCAAAATAACACCCACTTACTTTACAGCTTAACAAAAAGATAATATTAAAAACAAAGTTTCATAAATTATTTCATGAACATAGTTTTAATCGGGTCTCAAGGATGTGGGAAAGGGACTCAAGCTGAGATGCTTGCTCGTGAAACTGGAATGATCCATATTTCTACTGGCGATTTACTTAGACATGCTAGAGGGTCATTAAAAAAAGAAATTCATTCTTATATTGATAAAGGAAATTTAGTTCCGGATGAATTGATCATTAAACTTATTAAGATTAAATTGAAAGAGACTAAATCAAAGAAAGGAGTTATTCTTGACGGATTTCCAAGAGATATTCTTCAAGCGGAACAATTAAATAAAATAACCAAAATAGATGCGATTATTGAGATTTATATTTCTGATAAAGAGGCAATTAGAAGAATAATGAATCGGTGGAATTGTCCGAAGTGCGGTTTAACTTATAATTTAATTTCAAATCCTCCCAAAAGTAAAGGAATATGTAACAAATGTCAAACAAAACTTGTTCAAAGAGAAGACGATAAAGAAGACGCGATCAAGAAAAGACTTTTTATTTATCACAAAGAAACTGAACCGATTTTAAAAATGTTTAAATTGTATAGAGTCAACGGAGAACTGGATATTAATAAAGTTCATAAAGAGATTACTGGAATTGTGAAGGGGATGAGTAGGGTTATTTTAATACTGTGATGTGTAACATAAATTATGTTATTAGTAACATACTAATTTATGATGCATAACATAAAATACGTGATGAGTAACAGAAGTTTTATAAATTCTTAATAATTAATTACATTATGACGACTATTGAAGAACATACAAAGATAATAAAAGAATATATAGATGATATCAATGAAAAAATAAAAGCGGGATTACTTGTTGAAAGACAGGAGATTATAAGATTTACTTTTTCAGAAGCAGCAACTAATTTATTTGCATTATATCTTCATAAAAATAAACTCGTGGAACCTAGTTTTAGTGTTAATCATAGGTTTTTTGCGTCAAAAAGAATTGCCGAATTAAAATTTAATTTTGATTTTCCTAAAAAAGAAAAACTTTTTGATTTATTGATTAATCAAGAAATGTTTAGAAATAAATTATGTTATGGCAGATCAAAAGATGAAATAATAGTTTTAGATGATATAAAAAATCTTGGTGATTAGTGCAAATCCGCACTAAACTCCCTCCTTGTTATACATATATCAAT
>PFCY01000020.1:0-503 GCA_002763085.1 Candidatus Pacearchaeota archaeon CG10_big_fil_rev_8_21_14_0_10_32_14
GATAAAACAAAAAGAATTTGTGATGTCAATGTAAATTTAGCCATGTTTGATGGAAAGGAAATTCAATATCATTTCACATTAAAAGATGTTGCTGGAAATATGGTTGAATCTCCCGGCGTACAGATAAAAGTGGATAATACTGCGCCCGTTTTAGTCAATACAGGAAATTATACACACCTTGAAGGAAAATATGGATTTTTCCATCTTCAAATAACTGAACCAAATTTTGAGGGAGTTGTTTATAGTTATCTTGACACGAGAGGAAATGTCAAAGAGAAAAAGATTTGCACAAAGCTTGATGAAAGCGGAATGTGTGTAAAGAGAATCAAGTTCAGGAGCGGACATTATGATTTAACTGTAACAATCAAAGACCAAGCTGGAAATTCAGTAGGTTATCCTTTAGTTTTTGATGTAGCTTAGTTGTTGATGACGACGGGGATGATTGGAAACGGATTTGAGAAGTGGGCTTTGCTACGAATCGGACTTTGTCACTGCTCGCGAGC
>PFCY01000020.1:601-5764 GCA_002763085.1 Candidatus Pacearchaeota archaeon CG10_big_fil_rev_8_21_14_0_10_32_14
CGATTAGAACAAAATAAAGATAATCTCGTGAACTCGCTCGTCTCCGCAACGACGAGTGAGAATGAAAAACGATTTGAAATTTGGGGTTAGTGGTATGCAAAGAAATGAGACTCATGATATAATAACGATAGTAAAATTGGGAGTAAGTGGAATGCAAATCGATTTGAGAGTTGAGGAGTAGAAACTTAACTCCGAATCGGACTTCGTCACGATTCTCCGCACGACGAGTGAGAATGAAAAACGATTTGAAATTTGGGGTTAGTGGTATGCAAAGAAATGAGACTCATGATATAATAACGATAGTAAAATTGGATATAAATTATGGAAAAATTGTGAATGAGTTATGAATAAGATGATAATAGAAATGAAATTGAGGGAATAAAACACCGAACATGAACATAAAAACACGAATGAATACCTCGAATGGAAATGCACGGTTTGAAAATTCTGTGAATTTGATTGAAGTTATGATAAACGAAGATTTTCTTAATCCAGATCATGAATCAATCGCTTTGGGATTTAGGAATAAAGATTCATCTGGATTAATTGAACTGACTCCGAAAGAAGTCAACGAAATCATTAGAGCTTTCGATAAGAAAAAACATTTGATAAAAGGTGTAAAAATATTTTCTGAAAAAGTTAGATAATATGGAAGAAGAGATGGACTATAAGAAACTAGCTTCTAAGATTTTTTATGAAGCTTCTAAATTAACTTGGAAAAATAGAAAAGGAAAACTTGGAGAGGTTGAAGAATTATTTTCTGATTTTTCTGGACTTCGAGGTTATGAAGTTGGCGGATTACCTCTTGGAACAAAATCTAACATGAATTTCGACGGGGTTGGAACAAAAATAGAAATTGCTGAAAGGTGTGGAAGGCATGAGACCGTTTTTTATGATTTATTCGCTATGGTCTGTGATGATGCCGTTTTAAAGGGAGGTGAGCCGGTGGTTGTTGGAAGTGTTTTTGATGCAAGTTGTTTGGGAAATGAATCGGAATATTTCTCTTCATTTATCAATATGATTTCAAACGGAATGATTGAAGCTGCGAAAGACGCGGGTGTTGCTGTAGTAAATGGAGAGACCGCTGAGCTGGGATATAGAGTTAAAGGATATGGAAAGTTTAATTATAATTTATGTGCTGGCGCTGTTTGGTATGGACATGAATCAAGACTTTTAAGCGGTAAAGAAATTCGAGTCGGGAATAGTCTCGTTGGGCTTTATGAAGAAGGGTTTAGATCAAATGGGTTTACTTTAGTCAGAGAAATAATGGAAAAAGTTCATGGAGAGAATTGGCATGATGTTAAATGGGTTGATGGGAAAAATAGTTTGGGAGATATGGCGTTGACGCCGTCGAGAATTTATTCAAAAGCGATTGTTGATATGACTGGAGGTTATGATACAGACAGAAAACCTAAAGCGCTATTGCATGATATTGCTCACATAACGGGTGGCGGAATTCCAGAAAAACTTGGAAGAGTTTTAGAATCATCGGGATTTGGAGCGGAAATTGATAATCCGTTTATGCCAAGTGAATTTGTTAGATACGTTCAGGATTTAGGAAATGTTTCTGATCGCGAAGCATATAAAACTTGGAGTATGGGACAAGGAATGGCGATAATAACTCCAAATCCCGACGATGTAATAAACGTTGCAGAAGAACACGGAATAAAATCTAAAGACATTGGCTATATCACAAAAGAAGAAGGAATAAAAATTTTAAATCATGGCGCGTTTTCTCTATTCTACAATCCAAGAGGAATAAGTCCAAAAGGAGATGAATGGTTGAATTATGATTAATAATTTTAATTATTAAAACTATATCCTGAGTGAGTTCTGTCTGAGTAAACTAAATATCCGTCGGGACCGTAGACTTTGTTTCTCGATGTAACTGAATGCGTGTATGGACTAGTGTAATGCTGTTCAGTTCCAATAAATATTTCTCCGTATCTATTTTCGTAATTATATGAATTTGAATTTGAGGTGTATGCTAGTGATGGTTGATTATATCTATTTGCAAAATATCTTGAAGTCGTTGTTGTAGAAACTTGAGCTCTAGGTTTTACATAATTATATCCGTAGACTCCGTTTCCTGGACCGCTTCCATAAAATCCAGAGTAATCATTAGATGCGATTGTAAATGGCTGGTAGTAATAACTGTGGCCGAAAGGTCTTTCATAAGTATATGCGTTCGAATATGTGTGCTCCGCGAAATTTTCGTAACCTTGAGTATTTCCGTAATAGCAATCAATGCAATAAGCACTTGCTAGAGCCGAAAAAACCACAGTTGCAAATAGTGCAAATGAAAACAACACGATCTTTTTCATAATTAGAAAAGTAGTTTTTCGTTTTTATATATTATTGTCTGAAATCATATAGAATCAATTGCTGTTAATTGCATTTAAAACTAATATATCGCATTCGCTTTGAGAATTTGATACTGCGTTAAGTGTATCATTTATGTATTGGAAAAATTTTTCTTTTGTCCAGTCAATTCCGCCTTGAGAAACTCCATCCAAAGTAAATGGCTGGGCATAACAAAGAGAGTTAGGTGATGCGATTGTTTTGGGAATCATTCCTCTAATTGGATCTAATTCAAGATCATGATCACTACCTATAATCACTCCAAACAAGGGGAATAATCCATAGTCGCTAGCAACTCTTGCGTGAATCTGTTCATGATAAACTCGGTCCATGTGATTAGGAAATGATTTTTTGAAAAAGGCTTCAAATTCGTAAAAATCAGGAGTTAGAAGTGAAGACAAATCTGACGCACGGATATCAAATTCTGCCGATTTCTCTAAAAACTCTCTTAAAGCAATATTTCCATTCTTGAGATCTTGTAGTGATTTTGAATAGAAATCATCAATTTCTTTATTAAATGCGTTAAAGTCATTTACTGGCAAGTATTTCATTAAAACTCGATAAAATGGAGATTTAAAAAGATTTGGATTGAAATCATCACTGGAAAACATATGTTACATCGCAATTTTTTATTCGAGTAAGTGAGTAGTGAACAAGGTTTAAATACGAATTGAGTATAGAAAAAGGATGAGATATAAATCGGGTGGAATAACACTAATAGTTGTATTACTTATGGTAAGTTTTATTTCTGCGACAGTTTACATAAATGAAGTTGAGACAAATCCGTCAGGATCTGATGCTGGTAACGAATGGATTGAAGTTTATAATAATGGGGCGGATGTTAACCTTAGCGGTTGGTCGATAAAAAACGATAATAATGACTATTATTTTTTTGATGGTGTTATAATCGGACAAAATCAATTTTATGTTCTTGATAATTTGAACGGACTTGTCAACACAGATGAGTCTTTGACGTTATATACAAAAGAAAATTTTTCTATGGATACGAGCGGACAAATAAGTGATAATGATGATGATGGTAAGACTTTGCAGAGAATTCCTGATGGTAGTGGATCTTTTAATTTAATATCGGATACAAAAAATTTGCCGAATGAGCAAGTCGATATTTCTGGTTTATCTTCAAATCCATCTTGCATTTTAGCGAAAGACAAAGTTAATCTTTATGCGATTGTCACTTGTGACTGCGTGGATAAAGTTGTTTTCAGCGTAAAGAATGGAACTGGATCATGGATAAATGTTACGGGGAGTATAGTCGGTGAAAATAATTACACTGGAATGATTGATACAAATTTGCTGGATTTTGGAAGCAGTTCAGATTGGAAAGTATACGCATATGATATTTTCAATAGATCTACGCAAAGCAGTATTGAGAGTTTTTATGTAACAAAACAAACTGGACTGACTGTTTCTCCGTCGGCTCCAAACGGATTCAATGGATGGTACATAAGCGAGCCGCTTTTTATCGTTTACAATTCTGATGCATATTTAAAATTTTACAGATGGAACGGAAACCTATTCAACTACATAGGATCTTTTGGACTTGAGGGAACTCCAAATAGCGGAAATATAACCGGAGGAATACATGTACTTAATTATTGGAGTAATTTTTCATGCGGAAGAGTCGAATCTCAAATAAATCAAACGTTCAAATTTGATTTTACAAGCCCACAAATAATTGATAATTCGCCGATAGGTCAGATAACAAATGACAGTCCTAAGATTTCGGCTTATATTGATGAAGTCTATCAAAGTAATTCAGGAGTGAATTTATCCAGTTTCAAGATGTTCCTCAATGATGTAGAGGTTAATTCTTCAGCTAGAAATATGAGTGCGCTTGACGGAGAAATAAGTTATCAGACATTAAATTTAGATAATGGGATATACGAAGTAAAAGTTGAAGCTTCGGATAAATCTGGAAGAATGAATGATAAATCCTGGACTTTTGAAATTTTTACGCCGGGTGAAATAAACTTGACGATAATAAATCCAAACGAATCTATTTATGGTGAAAGAAAAATTCAGTTTATATTAACAACTGAGGATGAAGCTGAAGAGATAGGTTATTTCGAAAATATTGAGGGGAAAACTCCGAGGAAAAGAAAATTGTGTAACAATTGTGATTCATACGGACTTAATGAAGAGAAGAGAATCTCATTTAGAGAGGGTAATCATAATTTAACATTTTATGCGAGAAATAAAGACGGGGTTGAGGAAGAAGAAAATTATTCTTTCCTTATAGATTCGACGATCCCTAGATTTAAATCGACATCTCCAAAGAATGGTTATGCTGACGGGAATTTTTCAGTGATATTTGAAGAGACCAATCCAAAAAAGTTGACTTTATACTATGGTAATTCGAGTGATTTAAACGCGGTGGATTATAATATTTCTGAATGCAATTATGAAGATTCACCTAAGATTTTTTGTTCGAAATTCATCGATTTAAGTTTTTTTGATGGAGAAGACATTCAATATTATTTTTCAGCAGAAGATATAGTAGAGAATATAGAATTTTCAAAAGTGATAGAAGTCAAAGTCGATTCAACTGATCCGTTGCTCGTCAATCCAGGAAGTTTTTATGATCAAGTCAATAATTATATAAATTTCCATCTTAATGTAGAAGAAGATAACTTCGATACAGCTGTTTATAGTTATATTAATTATAGAGGAAAGCTCAGAGAAAGAAAACTCTGTTCAATCCTAAAAAATGGGTTTTGCGAGAAAAGGGTTTCTTTTAGAAGCGGGTCGTGGGATCTTGTTGTTAAGATAACGGATGAGGCA
>PFCY01000104.1 GCA_002763085.1 Candidatus Pacearchaeota archaeon CG10_big_fil_rev_8_21_14_0_10_32_14
CATTCTAATCACCAATAATTAGAATGGCTCAGGGTAGATTAATTTTTACCCTGAGGACTTTTTCAACAGAGCCATTATGGAACTCAAATCAACAAAGTTTATAAACATAAAACTTCACAATTGTTAATGAAAAAATTAATAGTAGCAGTTGTCCTCAGTATTGTGATAGTTATTTCTATTTTAGGATTTTTTTATTTTAATAATCGGTCTTCATCCAATTTGAGTGAAAGTACTATTTCTATTAAAGATCAAAATACAGAAAGTTCTACTATGGGTTCAAGTTCAGATACAAACTCAAACACGAAGGTGATTACAATTGACGCCAAAAAATTTGAATTTACTCCTAACATGATTAAAGTGAAAAAAGGAGATAACGTAAAAATCGTTTTGAACAATGAAGATTTCGCTCATGGAATATCAATTCCTGATTTTAATGTTAAAGGGATAGATTCTGTAGAATTTACTGCCGATAAAACTGGGACATTTCAATTCAGATGTCCAACCATATGTGGATCAGGGCACAGAGAAATGACGGGCAATTTAGTCGTTGAAGAATGAAAACGCACAAAACTTTACTTCTCTGTTTTTGTATAGTCATTTTCATTCTTATAACATTTTTTTACATTGTAAAAAATCACCAAAAAACCTCATTTAAATCAAATCAAGAAGCTTTAGACGAGATAAATAATTTACTAGGTCCGCTAGAAGCTCAAAATATTTCACAAAACGATTTTTTAGTATTGAAAGATTTAGTAAAAGATGATAAGCATGCTTCTGGTGAAATCATTGAACTTATCGCCTTATCCGATTATAAAGAATATTCTCATGTCGGCCACGGGATTGGATTCTTGTATGAATACTTGAAAACGGGAAAGGAACGAAATTGCCCTGGGCATAGTCTTTCACATTATTATGTCTATATGAAACATGGAAATTACGATTTGGCATCTGATAATCTTAGAGAAGCCAAAAACAGCGTCTCAAAATGGGAGAAACTTGAAGAAACACATAATTCAACGTATCTTAATGAACAAGATTATTTTGCTTATAAAAAAGTCGTAGAAGAATCAATAAAGAATATTAATAAAGGAAATTCAACTGTGAGCAATGATTTCATCAGTTATATTGCTGAAGCCCCTTGTTAAACCCTAAACCTCTAAATAAATCTCACGCCTATCTTTAAGTTGCTCTCTAAGTCTCCCATTGCTCAAATAACTTATAATCTCATAAGGATATTTTTCTTCAATAGCAATTTGCTGAGCTGATTGATAAAACTGATTTAACAGCATCTGGCAAAATATACAAAACGATTTATCCGGTTCCCCTTTCCTTTTAACGATTTGATCAATATTTTTTGACACGGGATCTAATATATGCTCAAGGAATCCTTTTTCAGCGCCTTGAAGTTCTGTTTTTTGTCCTAACATTTAACCTTAAATAATTGGTTTATTATATATTTTATTAGTATTATTATAAACAAATGTTCATTAAATTTTGCTCTGTTTGGAGTTTCAAAAATTAAAACCGAAAATTAGTTGAATAGAAACGTACTGACCATAACATCATGCAAAAAGAGGTTATTAATCAGTACAATAATAAGTTAGAAGAACAACTAATTAAACTTTTTCATAGTTCTGACTTGCCATTGCATTTTAACAAAACAGGAAATAAAGAATTTACAAATTATCAGAGAGTATCTATTATCATATTATTTCAAAGAAGCAAAAAATCTTTAAGAGATTTTGTCGTCGAATTTAATGAATCAAAATGGATTTCATATCTCGGATTAAAAAAGGTTCCAAAAAAAAGCACCTTGCATGATTGGTTGACAATATTTGATATGAAAATAATAAGAAAAATGTGCAAAGTGCTTTTGCCAAATGAAATAACTTTAACTTCAATTGATGGGACTGGATTTGATTCTTGGCAAAGATCGCGACATTATGAAAAAAGAGCTGGAGAAACACATATTCCCCATATGCCTTATGCCAAAGCAGACTTATTTATCGACGTGAAAACACAAATAATTCTAGATTACAATTTTATAACTTATCGTGAACATGATGTTATAGGTGCTGAAAGAATATTCAAAAGAAATGATATAAAAAATATAATTGGGCTTGGTGATAAAGGATATGATTCAGAAAATCTGCATAAAATTGCACGTGAAAATGGAATTATTTTTTATGCTCCTACAAGAAAAAGAGATAAAAGAAGTTTAAAAGAAAAACCAAAAGGAAAACATCGTCGAGAATGTGTTGATCTTCCTGAGTTTTATGGAATGAGATGGATTAATGAAACAATTAATTCTGTTCTGAAAAGAACACAAATACATTTTTTACGGAGCAAAAAATCATACATGAAGAAAAGAGAATTTGGCTGGCAGGTGATTTTATATAATATTAAAAGAAAAATAAAGTTATCTGATAAAAAAGAGGTTCAAACTTATTTTTGTTTAATTATAATATTATGTCCATTCCGGACAGAGCATTTTCCTCATAACATTTATATAATCTTAACAATAGTTAACTTAATGACAAAAAATACTGTTTTAGAGATCTCAAGGGAAGTTTACGATAACGCAAACGTTGAAAATTTAAAATTTAAATCTGAAGTAGGTATAAATGAAGAAGTTGTAAGGAATATTTCTAAAAGCAAGAACGAACCAGAATGGATGCTTCAAAAAAGATTGAATGCTCTAAAAATTTTCTTCGATAAACAGCTTCCAACTTTTGGACCTTCACTAGCAGATTTAGATTTAAACGAAATCCATTATTTTCTTCA
Organism: Candidatus Pacearchaeota archaeon CG10_big_fil_rev_8_21_14_0_10_32_14; assembly: GCA_002763085.1. Taxonomy (GTDB): domain Archaea; phylum Nanobdellota; class Nanobdellia; order Pacearchaeales; family GW2011-AR1; genus PFCY01. Next base: position 2,785 of record PFCY01000104.1, read on the forward strand.
GCCAGACGCAAAAAAAAATGCGACATCATGGGATGACGTTCCGCAAGATATTAAATTAACTTATGAAAAATTAGGTATTCCTCAAGCTGAAAGAGATGCTCTTGCCGGAGTTGGAGCGCAGTACGAATCTGAAATAGTTTATCATAAATTAAAAAAAGAATTAGAGGATCTGGGAGTTGTTTTCCTCGACATGGACGAAGCAGTGATTCAATATCCTAATTTAGTCAAAAAATATTTCATGACTAATTGCGTGCCGGTGGGACTTCACAAATTCTCAGCACTTCACGCATCAGTCTGGAGCGGCGGAACTTTTATTTATGTTCCAAAAAATGTAAAAGTCACTCAGCCCCTTCAAGCATACTTCAGGATGAACGCGCGTAAAGGCGGACAATTCGAACACACATTGATAATAGCCGACGAAGATTCTGTCTTACATTATATAGAAGGATGTTCCGCACCAAGCTACACAGAAAACTCACTTCACGCAGGATGCGTTGAAATTCACGTTCTAAAAAACGCGCGTGTCAGATATTCATCAATTGAAAACTGGAGTAAAAATACTTACAACTTAAATACAAAAAGGGCCGTCGTTCATGAAAACGCCGTAATGGAATGGGTTAACGGAAATATGGGAAGCAAAGTGACAATGTTATATCCATGCTCTGTATTAATTGGAAAAAATGCAAAAACAGATTATTTAGGGATCGCCTTCGCTGGAGCGGGTCAATATCAGGACACAGGTTGTAAAGTTTATCATTTCAATTCAAACACCTCTTCAAAAATTATAAGCAAGGGAATTTCAAAAGATGGTGGAATTTCATCATATCGCGGTCTAGTCCACATTAAAGCAGGAAGTATAAATTCAAAATCACACGTTTCATGTGACGGCCTGATGCTTGACAACATTTCAACATCTTCAACTCTTCCAAGTATGGAAGTGAAAGAAAACGATGTTAAAGTTTCTCACGAAGCGACAATCGGAAAAGTCGGTGAAGATCAACTTTTTTATTTGATGTCACGAGGTTTATCCGAAAGTCAAGCAACAAAAATGATTGTTTCAGGTTTCATTGAACCAATCGTAAAAGAATTGCCTCTCGAATACGCTGTCGAATTGAATAGATTAATTGAACTTGAAATTGAGAATTCTGTTTGTTAATCTTCTATTTCAAAGTAAGCCTCTTTTTTGTGAGGATCAAAAAATAACTTTGCCTTAGTTGTTAACATAAAATCAACACCTAAGAGGCTTGGTTGAGTGGGATTATCCTCGTCTTCTATTGGAATCTCAACCGGCATTTCTACTTCAAATTCATTACCAAACTTTAATTTTGATTTCTCAATTATTTTAGTTTTTATTTTTCCTCCACCGATGTTAACAGGTTTGTGTCTTCCATCTAATTTTTTAAGTTGTATCTTAGAAATTCTCATCTTCTTTGTATCTAAAGGACCAATAAGAGTTATTGGACTTCCCGTATCCACAATAGCATTTATCGGAACAAATCTTGAAAGTTCTTCCACTCTTAGAATAAAATGAGCCATTACTCTTAAATCTCCTGCAAATTCATAAACTTCCAAGGGAATTCTTTTTATTTTAAAGAATTAAAGTGAATCCATCTGGATATACAAATTCTATAAAGACATAAGAGGGATTTTCTCCCTTTTTTTCTATTTCATTAATTAATAAATCCACGTTTTTACCAGAAGCAAAAGTTTTAGAATCTTTTACTGCTACAAATTTTCCTTCAAAACCCTCTTACCTTAATTTATTTACGTTTTTATGAAACCATTCACTATCTCTTTCAAAGTCTTTCAAAACAGACATCTCTTGCAAATTTTGTTCCATATTTCTCCCCTTCTTTTCTAATTATTTAAAGATTGTGATATTTAAAAATCGAAAAGAATTAAAATTGAGAATTCTGTTTGTTAAGAAATCATTATCTAGACTCTCTAACTTGAGAAATCCTATCTGTCGTTTCTTTCAACTCTTTCATAAGTTTACTCATTGTATCATAATAATCCTCAACAATCTCTCTAACATCTTTCCATAATTGTCTTACTTCGGGCCTGTAGTCAGAAATATCCCCTTCTGGAACTCTAGAAAAATCAACGACCCAGTCGCAGTAGAGCTGCGGGGTATAACAATTAAATAAATAAGGTTCTTTGGTTTTCGCAATTCTACCGACTATATCTACCGTTCCATTATTCATTGATGCACCTACAATTTCTTCATATCTAAAATTTCTAAAATATCCTGCATGATAAGAAATGTTAGCCGGCAGGGTTTCAGAAACGTGTTTCAGCAAATCTTCAACTATTTCCAAATCTAAATCTTCTTTAAAAGAGATCGTTGTCTCTTCAATGATTTGGTCGATTGTCATAAAAAATAAATTCGTTATAATTTTATAAGTATTTAGTTAATCTAGAATATATCACATCGATAAAAATCATTTATCAAACTATTAAAACAAAAATTCTCCATCAACTCGTAGTGAATAAATTATGTATAAACTATATAGTTACAACACGACAAAATTTATAAATGAATTTTTTATCTATTTTTCATGACGTTGGGGTGACAGCATTCAGAAGCTTTATTCTGATCAACAAAAATGATAGCACAAAACACATTATTTTTCGCAGTTAACATTGCTTTAATATTCGGAATATTTTTCACCATATTTGTTTTGATTGTTGTGAGAATGACTCAGATTATGCCAAGAAAAAGAAGATCAGGTTCAGGAAGTACAATTGCAATTGTAATAACTACTATTCTCATAACTTTTGTTATAACTGTTTTCATGACAAATGCTTTCACAGGAAATGTAAGTGCACAGGAAAATACAAATAACGTTCAGGCGCAAGACAACATAGAACAGAGTATAGATAGAGTAAATTACCTCATGTCTCAATCTCAAGCTGATAAGGCTGAATTACAACAACTCAAATATGAACTTGAAGATGCCCTAAACAAATTAAGGCAACAACATCCCAATACAAAACACATCTTGATTCCAACTGGCGGAGTTAGTTAAATTATAAAATGGTTAAAGAGATTATAAAATTCACAATTGTATTCACATTGTTGTTTTATATAACTCTATATATTTTCTTAAAATGAAGAATGAAAAACAAATGATTCGATGGCTTTATTTTTTAAGATTTATCGCCATCTTCAATGTCTTCATTTTTGCATTCTTTTTATTTAATGACTTCAAATATTGGAAAATCTACTTTTTGATTAATGCAACTTTGATTGTAGGTTACATTTGGTATAATTATTTCAGATTATTTCTTATCAGAGTTAAAAAGAAAAAATATGAACCACTAAAAAATATGGAATATACCATTGTTGTTCCATGTTATAATGAAGAAAGGCATTTACTTATTCAAACCGTTGAGAGTATTCTAAAAACAGATAACATAAAAAAAGAGATTATTATCGTAGATGATGGAAGTAAAAATGGTATTTGGGAAACGATAAAAGAATTACAAAAAAAGAGCGATCAAATAAAAATATTCAAATTTGATCAAAACAAAGGAAAACGGTTTGCTCATAAATTAGCAATTGAACAATCAACAAAAGATTTTATTGTCTCTATAGATTCAGATACAATAATCGCAAAAAACGCTATCGTAAAACTTTTGGAGCCATTTTCAGATCCAAACATTGGGGCAACAACAGGTAACATCCTAATAAAAAACGAAAAAAAGAATATCTTAACAAGAATGCAAGCAGGATTATATTGGGTTGGATTAAACATCTATAAAAACGGACAATCCAGCCAAGGCAACGTTGTTTGCTGTAGCGGTTGTTTATCAGCGTATAGAAAAAAAGATTTGCTTATTGTATTGGATGAATACATCAATCAAACGTTCTTAGGAAATAAGTGCCATGCTTCAGAGGATAGATATTTAACTAATCTTATTAATGAAATGGGCAAAAACGTTGTCTATGTTGATGATTCAATCTGTTATACGGAAGCTCCAGAAAAACTCAGTAAATTTGTAAAACAACAGATCAGATGGAAGAGGGGATTTTATCGAGAGAGTTTGTATACCTCAACTTATGCTTGGAAAAAGTCAAAACCCCTTTATTTTGAAACGGTAGTTTGGCAGCTCATAACTCCAATTTTATATCTCTCAATGGTATTAACTACAGTCTTCTTATTCATATTCCATCCAATATATTCGCTAATCACCTTATTGCCGATGATAGTTCTTTTTATTGTCTGCAGAGACTCTTTATTTTTTATTGAAAATCCCAAAAGAGCTCTTTTTTATGTTCCATATATGTTCCTATACTTATTTGTACTATATCCATTGAATATTTATGCTATATTCAATTCTAATCCTGAGAAGTGGGGAACTCGTTAATCATAAATCTCTGGTTCCTTAACATTCGTTAACTTCTTAAACCCCTTAGTATGATTTTCTATATGCATAAAGACGACTTCCCATTTTTCAAAAACAATCCAAAACTGATTTATCTAGATAACGCTGCAACGTCTCAAAAACCTAAGGTCATGATTGAATCCCTGACAAACTTCTATGAAAATGAAAATTCAAATATGGGAAGAGGAATTTATACATTAAGTCAAAACGTGAAAGATAAATTCGATTCATCAAAACAAAAAATCGCCTCACTGATTAATGCCTCTCCTGACGAAATAATATTCACCCAAAACACAACTCACTCAATAAATCAATTAGTTTACACAATTGACTCATTATTTGATTGGAATGAAATTAAATCATTAAAAGAAAAAGGAATTGTTCCAGAAATATTGCTCACAGAAATGGAACATCATTCAAATTTAGTTCCTTGGCAGCAATTTGCAAAACATTTAGGATGGAAGGCCAATTTCATAAAATTAAATCAAAAAACTTTTGAATTAGATTTAGATGACGCTTCTAAAAAGTTTTCAGTTAACACGTTCATTTTTTCAATCACTCAAGCTTCAAATGTTTTAGGAGTTATCAATCCAGTTAAAGAATTAATCAAACTAGCAAAACAAAAAAATTCAAAATGTATTTGTATTGTTGACGCCGCTCAAAGCATTCCTCACCTCTTCGATGAAGTTGACGTTAAAGAATTGGATTGCGACTTTCTGGCATTTTCTGGACACAAGATATATGGTCCATCAGGAATTGGAATATTATATGGAAAAAAAGAATTGCTCTCCAGACTCCGTCCATTTTATTATGGAGGTGGAATGATAAATGAGGTTAATTTAGAAAGTTTTACTCCAGCCGACTTACCTTTAAAATTTGAGGGTGGTTCACAAAATATTTCAGATATTATAACATTAGGAGAATCAGTTGATTACCTAAATAAAGTCGGTTTCAAAAAAATAATATCTTACGAAAAAGAGTTAGAAAATTACACCTTGAAAAAATTAGGCGAAATAAAACAAATAAAAATTTATCATCCTGTATCTTCAAGTTCAACAATTCCTACAATCTCTTTTTCGGTTGAAGATTTTCATCCACATGACATAGCCCATTTTTTATCTGAAGAAAATATCTGCGTTCGTGCGGGCCATCATTGTTGTATGCCATTGATGACGGTTCTTGGAACAACTGAAGGTCTAGTCAGAATAAGTCTCTCCTTCTATAACTCTAAAGAAGAAATAGATAGTTTATTCTTAGCTCTAAAAGAGTTTATTTCTTTAAATTCAAATTCATCACAAGAAAAGAGACAGCAAATCTATGACCTTTACAAAAATCCAGAAAATTACGGAAATATCTCTTCTCCGACTCATTCATCCCATATTCATAATCCATTATGTGGTGATGATATGACTTTACAAATAAAAATAAATAAAAAAATAAATAAAATAGAGGACATTAAATTTAACGGAAAAGGTTGCGCAATTTCGTTCGCCTCGGCTTCATTATTGACAGATTTAATAAAATCCAAATCTCTTACTAAAGATCAAATCATGAAACTAAAAAAAGAAGACGTTTTAGATCTTCTCGAAATACCGATATCATCAGTAAGATTAAAATGCGCTTTACTTCCTTTAGAAGCAATACATAAAGCATTGGAGAATGAAAATGAAAAATAATAAATTATTAGAGATAATGAATCTTAAAGTTGAAATAGAAAACAAAGTAATTATTCCCGATCTTAGTTTGACACTTGATACTGGAAAAATTTATGTTATAATGGGTCCAAACGGTTCTGGAAAATCAACTCTAGCAAATGCAATTGCTGGAAGTCCAAAATACAAAGTAACTTCGGGTAAACTAACCTTCAAAAATAAAGATATCACTTCGTTAAAACCAGACAAAAGAGCTCAGCTTGGAATTTTCCTATCTTTCCAGTATCCTCAAGAAATTTCTGGAGTTCCAATAAACATATTTTTAAGAGAATCTTATAATGTCCTAAATCCAAACAACAAACTATCGATACTTGAATTTAAAAAACACATAAATGAAAAAGCAAAGCAACTTGATTTAAAGCCGGAATTTTTATCTCGTTATCTAAACGAAGGATTTTCTGGAGGAGAAAAGAAAAAATCTGAAATGCTTCAACTATTAACTTTAAATCCAGATTTCGCAATTTTAGACGAAACTGATTCCGGTCTAGATATTGATGCACTTCGTCTTGTCGCAAAAGGTATAAATCAGTTTATCTCTCAAAATAGATCAAAGACTGTTTTAATAATCACTCATTACAAAAGATTGCTTGAGTATCTAAAAATAGACAAAGTTTTTATTATGAAAGAAGGAAAAATAATAAATGAATCAGAGGGAAGTAAAATTACCGACGAGCTTGAAGAGAAAGGTTATTCATTCTTAAGCGATGGAGAGAACGATGATAAAAAAATATGAATCAAAGATTGTGAAGTATGAACACATGAACAATTCTGTAATAAAAATTACTCTCATGTTAGAAGAAGATTTAAATTTCAAAGCAGGTCAGTACATCACAATTGTTTTTACTAATCCTGATGGAGAGAGGATTTCAAGAATGTATTCCATCGCTTCTTCAACAAAAGATAAAAGATCACTTGATTTATGCATCAAACTCATTGAAAATGGCTCCGCATCAAATATCATAAAAAATTTAAAATTAGGTAACGATATATTTTTTGTCGGTCCCGCTGGAAAATTTGTTTTGACTGAAGAGTCAAAAGAAAAAGATATATTCTTTATTTCATCAGGCACAGGAATAACACCCTTTATCAGCATGTTTCATGAATTGATTGATACAGGATATAAAAACACCCTCACATTCATAAATGGTTTTCGCGACGAAAACGACATTCTTTTCACTAAAGAAATATCTTCCCTAAGAAAAAATGATATTAATCTTAAACTTTTAAATATTTTATCGCGGCCCCTGAATCAAAACATAATTTACAAAGGTCACGTCCAAGACTTTCTTAGTACAATTATTTTAAAACGTCAGCTCCAGAACTCGCATTTTTATATTTGCGGGTTAAAAGATATGATAGACTCCGTGTCGCTCAAACTCAAGGAACTTGGCGTCAAAGACGAACAGATTTTTTTAGAAGAGTATGATTAGTCTCACATATTTTTATATAATAAAATACCATTTTTAGTATATGCCACAATTAGATTCAAAACTTGAATTATTGGACGTTACTCAAAATGGGCTTGTGGGAAATTGACTAGGAGATGGCATAAAAGCAACTCCAATAGGAAGACCGCAAATAATAAGTCTTGAGAAGGGATATTCGACAGAAAACTTAGATGTTGCAATAATGAGAAATAAACCCTCGTATGCTAATTCATATTGTTACGAACCTCCTGGAACTGAGGATCAAACTTATCAAATATTAACAACATTATTCATAGAAATTTCAAGGATGAAAAGAATTATAGAAAGATTAACTACAACTGATTTTAAATTAGAAATAAGTGGAGAAGAATTTACTTCAAAGGTTTATACCCCGTGCAATATTATAGAATAGACTAATCTAAATATACCCCTCACATTCAACATTTCCTTTTTCAATTCTGCATTGACAAGCAAGTCTCATTTCACCGTCAGCTTCAATTCCTAAATCCATCTCATTTTGATTAATCTCAGATAAGTTTTCTTTTCCATCTTTAATCTGTATTATACATGTCCCGCATTGCCCGTCTTCACATCCAAAAACTACACCAGCTTCTTCACAATACTTTTTTACAGCTTCGCCTTCTTTCAAGACGAATTCTTTCTTATTTACTTTAAGTTTTGGCATGAATATCTCACAAATATTTCTCTTATAAACTTTACCTCAACAATATTTATTAATGAATATTATGAATCCCAATAATAGATGGGTTTTCTAAGTATTATCTAGGTCAAGTCCTTTGGAAGAGAAGAATCTCAGAAAAATCTAAATCAAAGGGAGAAGAAATTTTTATGTTTAATGTAGCTTGTGATAAAAATGTGCGCGGACTTTTATTTCCAGTTGACGAAGTGATAGATCCAAGTATTCTTTATGACGTCGTTGTAACTAGAACCAAAAATGACGGAGACAGAACTTTAGTGTGTGCACAGACATTTCATGAAGTTCAAGTTGTGGACGTTTATAATATATAAATTTTTTCGATTATGGAATCTGGAATGCCGCATTTCAGACTTTACGGATATTCTGGATATACTCAAAATTCAGATATAAAAGTAAACGATGATGCTTATGTAGAAATTATAGGAGTAAAAGATTCAAAAAAATGTAAAATTCTAGAAACGAAAGTTAAATATTAATTCTCTGTTTTCTGTTTAGGGTCAGAACAAAATTCTTCGGGAATATATTTTAATGGAAAAGCCGAGCATTACAATTAAATCTTCCCGACTAAATCTAATCCTTTAGTCAAAACCTTACTTCCAGGCGTCCAGTTCATTGGGCAAACTAAACCTTTATTGGCTTTTACGAATTGCGCAGCTTGAAGTTTTCTTATGAGTTCGTGGATATTTCGACCGATGTCGTTGTTATGAAATTCGTATGCTTTTATGTATCCTTCAGGATCAATAATAAAAGTTGCCCGAAGATCTTCACCATCTTCTTCAATAAATGTTCCATACATTTTACTCACTCGAATTCCATTATCAGCAAGCATAGGAAATTTTATTTTTTTAATTGTTGCTGAAGCGTCTGTCCAAGCTTTGTGAACATAAGCTCTGTCTGTTGAAACTGAAATGATTTCTGTATTTAGACTCTTAAACGTTTCGTAATGATTTGCAAGTTCGCTTAGTTCAGTCGGACAGACAAAAGTAAAATCCGCAGGATAGAAAAATAATACCACCCACTTACCCCTGTAATCACTCAAAGAAATTCTTTTGATTTCATCCTTTTCTGGAAAATACGCTTCTTCTTCGAAGTCTGGAGCGAGAGAATCTATCCTTGGTATTGAAACAGAATTGTCTTCGCAATTGCAACCGTCCGGGCAACATTCTTCATCTTCTTCCATAGATATAATAATCGATTAAGCTTTAAAAGATTTGTGGTGAAATTTGTTAAAAATCTAAAAAGCTAGAATTTAAATACCCTCAAAATCTGTATTTATATCCGTAAAGAATATATCGATTTCTTTAAGAGAATCATTGATTTGAGAATTGAAATTTTGGATATATCAAGTGGATAGGAGTATAAACATGGGAAATTTTGATCGAAATCAAGGTGGCAACTTCAATAGAAGCTTCCAAGATAGAGAAATGCACAAGACAACTTGTTCAGAATGTAAGAAAGAATGCGAAGTTCCATTCAAACCTACAGAAGGCAAGCCGGTATTTTGTCAAGACTGTTACAAGAAAAAGAAAAGGTTCTAGGATCTTATCTTTTACTAGTTATAACTTTATTTTTATTTTTTTAAATTTTATAGATTTCTGAAAAGAGAGCGTGTCTAATAAATACTCTCAAATCTAATGTTTCACATCTGATTAACAACTTTATTTGATAAACTAATATTCTCGATGCGGTTCTAGATCTAATAGCGTTAACATTTCTTGCTTTAAACCTGTCTCCAAACTCATTTGTTAGACTCCCAAATAAGCTTTCTCCTCCCATCTTTGTCTATATGCTAATTTATTTTCAGGAAGTCTGTAAATCTCTCTAGCCTTTTTTCTATAATATCCACTCGATCTTCTTTTGTTTGGACAAATTATGGGGATATATCCGAGATCAAATAAGAGCTTGATTGTTTTCTTCTCATCATACCAAGCGTCAGCTTTCATCTTCCCCGTTCCGACAGGAACTGCTTCTTTTACAGGAGCAACAACATTTTCTCTTAGAAAACTAATTCCAACCGGATAAACTGTTTCTTTACAAATTCTATTACAAACCGTAACTTCAATTAATTTCATTTCTTCAACATCCCATCCCCTAAATTTTGTTGAATCTAAAAACGAGAACTCCGACGATAAAATTCTCTGGAGCAGAGCTCCAGCTATGACAATAAATTTAGAGATAATCTTTGACATTTCTTCTTTGTTCTCCCAGTATGAAAGAACACTATGATCAACTCTTTCTTTGCAAACAAGTTTTGTTAAATCAAATTCTGCTTCTCTGAGATTTTCGTTTTTCATTTCTTTAAGAACAAGAATTATAGCGTATTTTGAAACAGAATGTTTTGGTTTTGTTCCTCTCCCTCCTTTCACAATCTTTGAACGTTGCACAATTCTCTCCATGAAAGAAAACGCAACATTTAAGTCATATATTTCATTACACCATCTGTTAAGCATAGTATTATCACCTCTTTTAATTAAGAGGGATAAGACCTATTTATTCTTAGACACGCTCTCGCTACATGTAAAGTAAACCATGTAACTCAACATGATTTACAACCGAAAATTAGTTCATTTCTAATTACTTCAATAATTAAAAGAGGTGGCGGGATTTCTCCTGCCTTAGCACATGAGATTAACACCCATCGAGAGGAAACTCATGACCAAATATATACTAAAGATTTAATTTTATGTTCTTGATTATCTAAGTAATCTTTCAGATTCTGGATGGAATTCTGTAACATAATTTGCAATTCCCATTATTCCTAAATCTTCCCATAAATGGGGGTAATGTTCATTTACACGTCCGTCCAATTTTTTAAGAAAATCAACATGTGGATCAGGTTCATCAATTCTATGATTAGTTCTCCCTTCATTACGAGCTTGAGCTAAAGGATGAAGTGTGTCTCCAACCATATTATACAATAATCTATAAAATACTTCATGTTTTTCTTTCATTTTAATAATCAGATTATAAAATTTAGAATATAGAAATTTAAAATTTCTTTGCTGTCAAATCAATACAAACACCAGCAGCAACAGTTGCTCCAGCATCTCTTATAGCGAATCTACTCATATGCGGATTGTCTGCTTGTTTTTCTAAAACAAGATTTCCCATAGGTTTTATTCTTACTTTAGCAACATCTCCATTCTTTAAGAAATCTGGATTTGGAGTTTTAGTTCCATCCGGAGATGACTTTTCAATTAATTCAACAAATTGACAAGGAACTTGTGCTGTATGAACATGGAATACTGGAGTGTAGCCTTTAGCAATAACAGTTGGGTGATTTATTACAGCAACTTGTGCTATGAATTCTTCAACTATTGGAGCAGGCTTTGAAGCTTCGCAAACAACATCTCCTCTTGCAACATCTTTCTTTCCGACTCCTCTAATATTTACTCCAACATTATCTCCAGCGCCAGCTTCTGGTAATTGTTCGTGATGAGCTTCAATAGTCTTGACTTCTCCAGGAATTCCTCTTCCACTTCTTCCTGGAAGTACAATAACTTTTTGTCCAGGTTTCATTATTCCCGTTTCAATCTTTCCAACAGGGACAGTTCCAATTCCTGTAATTTCATATACATCTTGAAGAGGCATTCTAAGTGGCAATGACGTTGGTTTTTCAGGAAGAGGGAATTGATCAAATTGTTCCATTACCGTCGGTCCTTTATACCAAGCCATATTTGATGATTTTTTTATAACATTATCTCCTTTTAATCCAGAGATAGCTAGAAAAGGAACATTTTCAAGTTTGTAACCAACTTGTTTCAATAATTTCTCAACATTTTCTTTATTCTTTTTGAATTTATCTTCAGCGTAACCCACTTCATCCATCTTATTGATAAGAACTGCTAAATTTGAAACACCCATAGTTCTCATAAGCCATAAGTGTTCGATTGTTTGGGGCTGAACTCCAGCGGGAGCAGCGATAACTAAAAATCCAGAATCCGCTTGTGAAGCGCCAGTGATCATATTTTTAACGAAATCTCTATGTCCAGGAGCGTCGATGATTGTAACTTCATATTTTTGAGTTACAACTTTTTTGTAAGCAAGATCGATAGTAACTCCTCTTTCTCTTTCTTCTTTTATCTTGTCCATAACATATGCAAATTCAAAACCAACTTTACCATGCTTTTCAGCTTCAGCTCTTAGTTTTGTCATTTCCTGTTCAGTTACAGCACCACTATCGAATAAAAGTCTACCGACAGTTGTTGATTTTCCAGCATCAACATGCCCGACGAACACAACATTCATACTTGGTTTTTCTTTAGCCATTTTTTGTTTTTCCTTATCTTAAAAAATGGGTAGCAAGGAATTCTTGATTCCGACCTAGCCATCTTATATAGTTAAATTTCACGAAGAAATTTACGTAGTTATCTATAAAAATTTAGGTTTATAAACTTTTTTGTTTATCCTTATTAATGTGCTTAACCGTAATTATGTTACCATGACAACAAAAGGTTTTGGTGTATGAATTAATCAAAGAGAATGGCATACAGCAAAAAAT
>PFCY01000024.1 GCA_002763085.1 Candidatus Pacearchaeota archaeon CG10_big_fil_rev_8_21_14_0_10_32_14
AGAAAGTAAAAAACCATTTTAGATTTATAAATTCTTCTATTTTTCAAAATTTTTTCTAAAAATTATTGCCTATAGAGATAGGCTCTTAGGCGAAAAGGCCTGATGCTAAAGATACATCTTTTATGATGAAAAGAGAAAGAGACGAACTTTTTGATGATGTTATAGTGCAATGGGAATTGGCGATTAATTCTTTATACAAAAATAAAAAAGTGAATGTTGCTTTTTTGGCAAACACTTCGGAGCATCTTCATGCACATTTAATTCCAAGATTCGGCCAAGATGAATTTGAGAAATATGAAATTGTGTTTAAGGATCCTAATCCTACAGGAAATTATGCACCGTATCCTAAAAAAGAAATACCATTAGATATACTTCTTACTATTAAATCAGATATCCTCTCTGTAATTAAAAAAAATATCGTTTTCATTAGATAATTATATAAATAAAAAGATCATGAAATTTTATGAATTGTCCTCATTGTGGAAATGTATTTGTAATTAAACTCGCAGCTAAAGTCAATTGTATTGGATGTCGGGTTCTTTCATCTATGACAACTATTATGACAATTGAATGTGAGAAATGCAATCAGATATCTCAATTGCCGATTCAAAATAAAACAATTATGAATATTGAAAAAGATAAAGGGTAAGTTTTAAAAACGACTTAGTTTATTCATTTTTACAATTATGCCTCTACTCGGAGTCAAACTGGGTTGAGGTAAATTATATGCCTTGGTAGTTAAGTGGCTATAACACTAGCCTGTCGTGCAGGAGAACCTAGTTTCTCCTTAGCATAACCTCTCCTAGAAAAGCTTGCTTCGCAAGTTATATGAGAAGAAATGCATCGCGCAGATCGCTGGAGTCCCGGGTTCAATTCCCGGTCAGGGCGTTTATACCATTTTGGCACATTGGAGATTTCCTATTCTATACGGCTACATGGAAAAATATATAAATATTGTAGACGTATGGTTTTCATGGTATTTACTGAAATAAAGCAAAGAAAGGGTAAAAGATATTTCTATAGAGTGAAGTCTGTCAGAATAAAAGATAAAGTTTCAAAAGAGAGAATATATTTAGGGGTCGATTTGAGTAAAGATAATTTAATGAAAAAAGAAGAAGAAGCAGATAAAAAGTTCAAAGCAATTAAAAGATCTGAAGCATTGATTAACTTGAAAGAAACTATTGCGATTATTAAGAAGGTTTTAAAGAAAAACAAAGTTAGAAAAGCAGGTATCTTTGGAAGTTATGTGCGAGGCGAAGAGAAGAAAAACAGTGATATTGATATAATTATCGAGCCTCCAAAAGGGATTGGATACGGTTTTTTCGGAATTGAAATAGAATTAGAAAAAGAACTAAAGAAAAAAGTCGACTTAGTGAGCTATAACGGACTTAGTCCTTATCTTAAAGAAGAAATATTAAACAGCGAGGTGAGGATTATATGAAAGACGATAGTGTATTTCTAAAACATATTCTTGAGAATATTGATGATATTAGTGAATTTACCAAAAATATAACAAAAAAGGATTTTTTAAGTAATAAAGAAAAACAAAACGCAGTCGTTAGAAGTTTAGAAGTCATTGGAGAGGCAGCTAAAAATATTTCTGAGACAATGAAAGAAAAATATCCTAAAGTTCCATGGAAAGAAATAATAGGGACTAGAGACAAAATCATTCATCATTATTTCGGAGTAGATTTAGATATTGTTTGGGATATCATAAAAATAAATCTGCCTGATTTGAATAAGAATATTAAAAAAATAATAACTGAATTGGAAATAATGTAAATTTTTCAGATCTCCAAACTTCCCGCATTTTCTTTTAACCATTTCATTTTTAATTTGTAATGCGGATCGACTTTTTTTACTATATTCCAAAATTCTGGGGAATGATTCGGCATGATGAGATGAGCGAGTTCGTGGATGATGACATATTCTAAAATTGATAATGGAGCTAGGATAAGACGAGTTGATAAATTAATCTCTTTAGTTTTTGTTTTACAAACTCCCCAACGTGAAGTTGTATATTTGTAAGAAATCTTTCCGACTTCTTTATTAAAATACGCATCATTTAGTCGATTAACATGATAAACTAATTCGTCGTGATGGTTTTTAGCAAGAATTTTCTGTAGTTGTTTTGAGATATATTTTTGAGAAGAAAATTCTCCGTATTGATCTGAGATTTTGAAATGAATTACATTTCCGATTTGTCTTGTAAAATTTTTCTTTGAATCTCTGAATTCAATTTTAAGTTGATAAATTCTTGAAGGAGTTTTAAGAAAAGTGCCGTCGAGATAGATTCTTTTCTTTTTTACTATATGTGGTTTTGATTTAATTTTATTACTTGCCCAAGAGATTAGATTTTCTATTTCCTGTTGGCGCTTAAAACTAGGAAGATAAATTGGAATTCTTATGTTAACACCTCTATTAGTGATTGATGCTCGCGTAGAACTCCGTCTTTCAAGATGAATATTAAATTCGTATTTTTCTCCATTGATTATAATTTCTCTTTTTTCCATACTTGCACATAATAATAAGGGTATAAAATTATTGTTGCTGAAGATTTAATGATAATATATACCAAAGAACTTTAAAATTTACTAGATATAAAATCTTATGGATAAAAAAAGAATTGTACGAGACAGTTTTTGAAGATAATTTTTAAGTAAAGATTTATTTGGATTTGATTGACACGATATCTGGGCGAGATCCAATTAGACATGGAATTAAATCGTTGCAACCGCTTTTATAACCACATATAAATAATGTAAAGTCTATGGGATCTTTGATGTGTGGATACTCTTTAAGTAAACGAGACAATTCCCAATCTAAGTCATGTGTTGAAAATATTTCTCTGTCTGTAAAACCAGCGCCATCGGTAAATCCTAGGCATCGTTTAGATTTATGATTGAGAGCTATAAAAACTTGAGCTGTTAAAAAATATTCGTTTGTAACTTCTAAATCTCTATATTTTTCTACAATGTCTCTAAATAAAGCCCTGCAATATTCGTCTAAAAAAGACGGGTGAGGTGACCAACATTCATGAGTAATATCGTAAAGAATCTCAGGAAATTCTGATTTTAATGTCTGAATTTTTCCATCTACATAGTCTTGAGTAGTCATTATAATATATTAAGGTCGATGAAATATATATAGTTTTAGGTATTTTAGGCTTCATCCCATATTACAAAAATTAATTTATTTATAATAGAGATTTTGTTTGGTATTAGGGCGAGAGTTTACATTTTGTCAAATTAT
>PFCY01000099.1 GCA_002763085.1 Candidatus Pacearchaeota archaeon CG10_big_fil_rev_8_21_14_0_10_32_14
TTCGTTGGTGCAAAAAGGCTGAAAATTATCTTGCGATGCTTCATTTGGCTTGTGGAATTATTACTTGGAGAGCCTGTCTATGTGGATAGGCTCTAAATACCAAAAGTTAAAAAGCCTTTTTGATTTATTCTATCATGAAAAGAAATAGTTCTAATAGTATTAAGTCTATTTTAGATATTGAATTAAAAAAAATTTCTCCATCAGATGAAGAGATAAAAAAGATAAATGATTATCTTAGGGGATTTGTATCAAAGATCTCTAATGAGATAAAAATGGGGGAAATTGATGCGGAAATCTTTTTGGGGGGAAGTTTTGCTAAAAATACAGTCGTTGTGAGGAATGGAGAAGAATTTTCTTACGATGTGGATCTTTTTATAAGATACGATAAGAAATATAATGATAAAAATATTTCTGAGATTACGGAAAAAATACTTAATGTGATTAAACTTGACTTTATTAAACTTCATGGATCAAGAGATTATTTTAGAGTTAATGCATCCGGGAATTTAGGGGTTAAATTTTATACTGAGATTATCCCTGTTATAAAAGTAAAAAATCCAAAAGATGCGTTTAACATCACTGATTTATCATATAGTCATGTAAATTATATTAAGAGAAAAATAAAAAATAAAAAAATTCTGGATGATATAAAGCTTTCAAAGCAATTTGCTTATGCCTGCAACTCGTATGGGGCTGAAAGTTATATCAGAGGATTTAGCGGATATGGTCTTGAACTTTTGACATTCAAGTATGGAAGTTTTTTGAAAATGTTAAAAGAAATTTCAAAAACTAAGGAAAAAGAAAAACTTATCATAGATATAGAAAAACATTATAGAAACAAACAAAGTATAATGATCGATGTTAATTCTTCTAAACTATCGTCGCCTATAATTTTAATTGATCCAGTCTATAAACAAAGAAATGTACTTGCTGCGCTTAATGATGAGACATTCATTCGTTTTAAAAAACATGCTCGAGGTTTTTTGAAGAAACCGAGTTTAAAATACTTTGAAATAGAAAAAAAGGATATAAATAAAATTAAAAAAGATTCAATTAAGAAAAAATATGAATTTGTTCAAATTGAATTGAAAACTGAGAAACAAGAAGGAGATGTTGCTGGAAGTAAACTGCTAAAATTTAATAATTTTATTTTAAATGAAATTGATAAGTATTTTGATATAAAAGATAAAGGATTTATTTATGATGATAAACAATCTGCTAAAATTTATATTGTTGCGAAAAAAGAGAAGGAGATTCTTATCAGTGGTCCAAGTATTGAAATGAATAATAACTGTGACTCATTCAAAAAAGCCCATAAAAAAACATTTGTGAAAAATAAAAGACTCTTTGCAAAGGAAAAGATTAATTTCGGACTTAAAGATTTTATTGTAAACTGGAAATCAAAAAATAATAAAATTATAAAAGATATGAGTGTGAGTGAATTTAAAATTTTGAATTATTAGAAATCTCGTGGAGTTGTTTTTGATTGAAGAATATCTCCATTTTCTGTCACAAAATCCTCTCTAACCCTCTCATTATAATCCCACTCGTTAATACTCCAAATACGATTTGTTTCATCAATCATTTCTGCATTTTTTAATGTACTGAATCTTTCTGCATATAGAAATCTTCTGCATCTCTTTCTCTTTGGTATACATAAATATTCTCTGTCATTTTATTTCGCAGCTATTGGTTTAGATATTTTTTCCGGTTTAACTATCCTTTCTAATCTTTCAGCTTTTTCTGTTCTTTCAGAAGATTCGATTGCTTTTTCGAATAGCGCAGCGAAAGCTTCAGCGAAGAAATCAGAATTAAGCCATATCGCTATTTCTTCGTCGTTATACTTGTTTATATAGAACAATATTTCTTTTCTATCTATGATGAAGAACTTTGCTTTTATGTGTATCCTGCTGAATTTGATTCCGAATTTTTTATTCAGTTGGGCTATTACTTTTTCGTCTCCATGAAGAGCAGATTTAATCTTTACTTTTCCTTCTTTTAATCTTTGGAAAGTTTGATTGAATAATCTTGATTTATTGTTTATTTCATCAGCGTCTGTGCAGATAATAACTTCTTCTCTTGCGTTCTGAATTATTTCACGGATGTGATTTGAAATGTTTGCTTTTCCTTTAATTGATGCAGAAATGCTTTCTCTTTTTACTGGAGTTATTCCTTGCTTGAAAAGATCTTCGAGCTGTATGAATTCTTCTGTTTCTTTGACTCTTGAAAGTTCTTTTATCCTGTCTTCAGCATCTCTCATCGTGTTGTTCTTGAGTTTTTCTAAGATGACTTTTGGTTTTACTCCCATATACTTCACAGGCTTTCCTAATTTAACGATAGCGAATTCTCTTTTTTCGAGAGATTCCAGAACATCATATGTCCTCGACCTTGGAACCCCCGAGATATCAGCTATTTCTCCCGCAGAAGCTATTCCTTTGCTAATTAAAGCAAGCCATACTTTCGTTTCATAAACATTTAATCCAAAGTAATCTTTGATTTTTTTGACTAATTCTTGTTTGACTATCATTTTATATCCAACTTTCTCAGAAATTAAAGCTTCCAAGGTGCTTATCACCTCTCTAAATGTTATTATCTATAGTGGTAAATTTAAGTTTATAAATCTTACGCTTTTGTCTAAACTTAATAATAGTAACAAAGCAGAAAGTTTAAAAAATGAGAAATCTAGGTTGGAATGGAAAGAATAGACAGTTTAAGAGAATATAGATTAGATAACGGGCTTTATATCGCTTTACAAAAAACTCCGACAAAAAATATTGAGAGCCACTTAGAAGTTAATCTTGGAACAGTTCATGAAGAAGAGGGACAGAAGGGGATTGTTCATTTTCTTGAACATGTACTCGTTACTGGAGGAACAGAAAAATTCTCTCCGGAAAAGGTGCTAGACATCAAGTCATATCTAGGATCTTTTAATGCCCACACCTCGATTGAAAGTACGAGGTTTGAGGGAGGATTTATGGTTGAAGATTTAGAATTATATCTGGATATGATCTCTTCGTCAGTTTTTAATCCCCTCTTCCAAGTTGAAAAAGTAGAAGAAGAACGAAGACGTATTTTAAGAGAAATAACAGATAGTATGACGTCCTCCGCACCCTAAAGGTTTGTCCTGCGGGACAAATCGCCAGCGGGCGAGTGCGGTTTCCCGACGTTACGTAAACTGTGTGCTAT
>PFCY01000102.1:0-15048 GCA_002763085.1 Candidatus Pacearchaeota archaeon CG10_big_fil_rev_8_21_14_0_10_32_14
AAACCATGTTAAGTTAGAGGGTTTACTTTACAGATTTTAGGAGCGTGTCTAATAAATAATTTTCTCAAAGGGTTTTTACCTACCCCTTTTTAATTCTGAATTTTCTATTCACATTCCCCCCGCCTAAGCTCGCCTTTTGGTTGTGAAAACCCAAATTGTTAAACACGCTCTGATTTTAATTTTTTGAAAATAGGTGCTAGTCACATCCTCTCTTTCTATTGTTTACTTTGGTTTTCAAATTCCCACTAAATTTCTTTCTTCGAAAGAAAAACCCAACTCATGATCTCTACTCGTGTCCAAGACTTGAAATTAATGATAAAATTAGTTCAAATCGTAAACACTCGCTCGCCCTATCTTTATTTGAATTTCCTATAGTTAGTAAAAACCAAAGTATGTGACTAGCACCGGAAAATAATTATATTACATCAATACTAAAGCAAACGGAATACCTTGAACTGTTTTTATTCCTTCTTGAGAAATTATTTCCATGTCGAGAGCTATAGCAATAGACTCTTTTCCGACAATGTTGAATGTTGCGTCTTCACGCGTGTGAAATAGAATCCTTTTTCTAATATCTTCTTCTTGCAAATCCTCCCCTTTGTAAAAACTTTCTTTTACGTCTAAGAATAATTTCTCTTCTTCGAAAGTTTTTCCTATAATGTCATTGTCACATATACTAACTACGTCACGATAAGACTTATGCAACTTAAAATTCATAAAATAGAGAATCAATATCCACTTAAAAACACTTCTATAATCTTAAAAATTATAATAATTAAAAATAAAAAACAAGAACTAGGTATAAAAATAAAAAATAAGTAAGCTATCGATTTATTTCTGAATTCCGCCCATTCTACAAACCGTTGTTCCACACTTAGGGCATTTTCCCTTAGCTATTTTTGTACCTTTCTTTGTTAAAGATTCTTTTGGGTTTTGGATTTCAACCTTCTTTTTGCATTTAACGCAATAACCTATAGTTGCCATTTTTCCTCCTTTCTTTTTTTTGAAATTCGTAGGAATTTCTTAAACTCTATAAGATTAATGGGTTTTTAAGGGTTATTGTATCCGGTAATCAATAAAGATTTATTTTTTTATGGAAATTTTTTAGAAAAAATTATTGTGTATTGCGTTTTTGTCGATGGAGTATGATAATCACTAAATTTTTCTGACAGGATATTTTGCGCCACAAGCAAGACAATGTTTTTGCGTCACCCCCGTGTTTGTGTCTTTTTGCAATTCAGTATCTGGTTTTCCGCACTCTTTACATAAAACAAACTCTTTAGTGAATTGTTCGATCTTTGTATTTATTTTGACAGATGGAACTTTATTATTCAGAACAAGCCAAGTGCCTTCAATTTGGCCAGATGTTGCCAGCTCTTTAAGTAAAAATTTAAGAAATTGATCTGGGTTTCTCCTCAAATACGAGGCAATATTATTAAAATTTGTTAAAATTGTTTTTTTACCTTCAATTCTACCTTCAATTTTTGGGATCTCAAAACGTTCAGATGAGTTTGAAACTTGAACTAGTTTAACTTCATTATATGCCTTTTCTAAGAGTTTATTATAATTATCCATGAAATTAATGTGAAGATAGAGTTTATAAATATTGCATTACGTAATATTAAATGTCATTCAGCATAAAAAATTTGGTGTTAGGAATTGCTATTTTTATATTGACAATTTCGGCGAGTGTATATGGAATTTCAACTTTATATGGTAAGTCTCCGCAATATGATAAATTTTGTCCAAATATTATGACTTATACTGATTGCACTGATAAAGGGTACAACTGGATAAATAATTCTTATCCAACATATAATGGGCCTGAAGCAAAACCTCTTTATGTTGATGGTGGATCATGTGATGTTTATACTAAGTGTCAAGAGCCCTTGCAAAAAGCTCAAGAGGAGTATCATAGAAAAATATTTTTAACTGCATTGCCTCTCGGAATCATTATATTGATAGTTGGGGCGTTGATATTTGGACTTGAGAGTGTGGGGGCTGGACTTATGCTTGGAGGAGTTGGAGTTATTCTATATGGAGTGGGAGGATTTTGGCAATTTACTGAAGACTGGATGAAATTTGTGTTGTCAATTTTAGCGCTAGCAATAATCATATGGCTCGCTTATTATTGGAATAATAAGGTGTTTGGCAAAAAAAAGAAATAATTTTTTTATAATTCTCTTCACTCTCGATTTTGTCGAAATACTCAAATCAGCTACTTGCTTTGATTTTTTTTCTGTTAAATTCTTTGTTTCAGAAATTTCCACTCGGTGATGGATGCCTCTACCTTCTAGGTTAAGATGGGGGAGGAAGAAGGGAATATTATTAAATATAATTTGCTGCTCGAGCCCACGACTTGTATTGATATAAAATTTTGTTCAAGTCATAAACTCTCTACTCCCATCCACGTTTTGATATATATAAAAATTTGCCAAGACGTAAATGCTCGGCTTCGCAGATTAATGCTCACAAATTATGCGACACGGAGAACGAGATTTTTTCGAAAGAAAAAATTAATCCAAATTTTTTTAATAGGGATAAAATTCAAATATTATTTCTATTATTATTTTTGGAGATTAGTGTAAGGATACCTCATCCTTTAAGACTAAGAGGATCTCATCCTATTTTTATTTGAATTTCCTAATTTTTGTCTGAAACAAAAAATTGATTTCTTTTATTTAGTTCAAGTCGTAAACTTTTGCTCATTTTTCTTCCCCTTAATATTTTTAAAGTGGAATAAAATGTATTTTTATGTTATTTGAAACAAAATATTTTCCATGCAATACCCTTAATGGAACTTTAGAGAATAAACCTGATTCAATATACTTTATTGGATCTGCAAACACATCAGATTTAACTTCTGCGGATGATATGAGAAATTTTAGAGATAACTTAGTAAGTCTAATCCCCGATGAATGGAAAGAACATGGAAGGATAATAAGAAGATATTCTGTTGATACACAAATTGTTAATGGAACATATATAGAGACTTTAATTTTTTCTTGAGCTTAAATCAATAATATAATTATGATTCCCTGGATAAGTCCTATCAATCCTCCGATAATAATTCCCAACAATTTAATCATCCTTAATTCTTTATTGATAACTTTTTTTATAAGAATTTCTATGTCTTCATTTGATGTCTCCTTGATTGTTCTTTCGATTACCTTATGGACAATTGTCTCCACTCCTCCTCCAATAAGGGGAATTTTTGTAATTTTTTTGTATGCCAGAGGAAGAATAAGATCTATATGACTCGCTATATTTTCTGCAAGAAAATCTTTTCTTTTTGGTAGAGCGCCATGAATCAATCCATAAATTTTTGGATTTTTTGGATGAAACAATAAATAAAATGCTAAAGAAATTGAAAGATAACTTATTAATGCGCCGAATAGAGTTGAAATAATAATTATTGATATATCTGACATAGAATAAAGAATTTAGCAATATATTTAAACTCTCTCTTCTAGATATGAAAAAGAGTGAAATTCAAAAACCAAAATCGAAAAAGATTTTTTATATTATTCTAATAGTTTCGGGAATTATTGTTTTGTTTCTTGTTTTAGGATATTATTTTTTCTCGAAATTACAAGTAGGTTATAAAGATGTAAATAATATTATTGATGATTATTATAATAAACGCAATAGTCAGGATTACGAGGGGGCAATTAAATTATTACATCCTGATTTTCTAGAGGTCACTTCAAAAGAAAAGATGTTAAATCTGCTTACTGCAGTGGATCAAAAATTAGGACAAGAAACAAGTCATATAATGTTGAATTATTATATTAACAGTGATACAGATTATGGAACAACAATCGAGGTTTCATATTCTGTCAATCGAACAATATACAATAGTAAAGAAACTTTTATACTAAAAAAAGATGGCGATGATTATAAAATAATTGGTCTTAATATTATCTCAGATGGATTTCTTGAGGCAGCAACTCAAGACGATATAACCCAATTATCTCCCTTAATGTAATATTAAATTTCTTTACCTATAACTTTGTCACGTTTGAATCGTTTATATTATTTATCCTAACCATCTAATTTTCCCAGGACGAGGTTCGAATATAATCCCTTCTTCGAGAAGTTTTCGTATCTCTTGATTTATAATATCCGGCGTAGCTTCTCTTAACTGAAGAATAATCTTTTCTACTTCAATTCCGCCCTCGACTTCGGAATCTTTTATCATTTTCAATATCTTATCTTTGATAGCGAACATTTCCGGAGAAATTTTAATTCGGGTTGTGTTTAGATTTTTTTCTTTTTCTATTTCAAGTTTTCTAACAAGCAAATATCTAGGATCAACTTTTTTTATTATTTCCGGAGAGATGTATGTTTCGTTGTTAAAATGTCTCAAACTTCCAATACAGATGATCGTTTCTCCTTGAGATAGGTCTTTGAGCTTCTCAGAATCGTCGCTGAACGCTTTCAAGCTGATTTGACCAGATCCGTCATCAATTTTTACAAAGATATATGATTTTCCCGATGAAGATTCAGATTGATATTTGTCAATAACATTCCCTATGATATTACATCGAATTATCTTTTTATCTCCAAGTTCGAGATAAGAAAATTTATCTCCGTTTAAAATTGCCTTGCCTTGCAATAAATCACCTATCCTCAATTTAAAACCTATATTCCTTTTGAACTGCGCGTTATCTGCTAGTGAATTTTGTTCGACCATCTTATTTTTTTATTGATAATGATTTAATAAAATCATCCTCTAAATTTTTATAATCAATATACTTGATTTTGAATGTTTTTAACATTTTATTTAGTATAGTATCAATATCCTTTTGGAATTTTGGGTCAATAGATCTGATTTTATCCTTAACTAAAAATCCTTCTCTTATAGGAACTTTAATTATGTATTTGTATGTCTTTAAATGTTCTTTTATTAAAGGTTCTAATGTTTTTGATCGCCCAAATTTATAAATATAGTAACAATATCCGTCTAAAATGCTTCTATCACAAACCAAAATATCATTTTTTTCTTCAAGTTCTATTTCTTTTATGATTTGATTTAGTATGATCCAAATCTGTGTCTTTCTTGTCACTTGTTCGTTAATAGGAAATGGACATTCTCTTGCGACTTCTTGGAGCAGACCAACATCAACGTTTTCTTTTTTAAGATTAAAAACAAGTTTATGCGCGAGGGTAGTTTTTCCCGTACCGTGGCTACCTGTAAATGTTATTTTTACCATTATGTCTTTTGAACGTGACCTCGACGAGGACGGAATATATCCCCGGATGAGTTTAATTTATTTAGGGCATCCTCAATCTCTTCTTTCTTGATCTTATCTTCAAGTTCTTTTTCTATTTCTTCTATGGGGATGAGTTTGCCGAGCCTGTTTTCGAGTGCAGTTATAGTATCACGCACTAAAATAATTTTATTTCTTTGTGAACTGGGGATTCCAGATGTTATACGATCTATATCAAAAGTTTTACTTTCATAATCATAACCGACCTGCATGAGATAGTATTTCATTAAATCGATTGCAATTTTTGCATCATCGACGGTAACTTCATCTTTTAATTTTAGTTTTGCGGATGCTTCGCTCATCCTAATCAAAGCCCCGAGCTGTCTTGCAGAAATTGGAATTGGCCTGGTTGCTGCGTCAGATGAAACAGGTGAATTCCTCAAATTGACATAAAATCTTTTTATTTCATTTATTGCTGCATCCGTTAAAACTGGGACAACTTTTTGTTTTGCATATGCGACATATTTTCTAAAAAGTTCACGATTAATAAGCATCCCTTTACCTTTTGTTTTGTGATAAGAAAGGACGTGCTCTGCAATTTCTTCATCTCGTTCTTTATTTGGAATATCTCTTAACGTAAAAATTACGTCGAATCTGTTAATTAAAGTCGGGGGAATATCAATTTGCTGGGCAATGCTTTGATATGGATCAAATCTTCCAAATTTGGGGTTGGCAGCTGCAAGAATGCTTGTTTCAGCTCGAAGAGAGGCTTGAACGTTAGCTTTTGATATTGTAACCGTCTGTTGTTCCATTGCTTCGTGCATGGCACTTCTATCCTGGGGATCCATTTTTTCTAATTCGTCAATACAAACTAATCCCTTATTTGACAAAACGATCGCACCTGCTTCAAGACTCCAACCCCTTAAGAATTCATCTCTTACTACACTTGCTGTCAATCCGGCACCGCTTGCCGATTTTCCGACGACATATCTACCTTTTGGAGAAATACCAGCCATGAAAGATAAGGTAACTGATTTAGCAACTCCTGGATCTCCAACTAATAGTATATGCATATCCCCCCTAGATTTTGATCCATCCGCGTGAACTTTTTTTACTCCCCCAAATAATTGCAACACTAAAGATTTTTTTATTTCCTCATAACCATAAACGCTAGGTGAAATGCTTTTTGCAAGTTTTTCAAATATTTTTGGATCTTGACTTAATTCCATAATTTGCTGTTCATCTTCTTCTGTAATTTTGAGTTCATCAAAAGTTTCTTCGAGAGGAATTAGATTATTGGCTTCAATTGCGATCTCAAATCTAGTTGATAATCCTCCTGTTTGAAGCGGAACTGGAACTTCTTTAAGAATCCCAATTGCCATAACTCTGCTTCCAGGAGTTGTTTTTTCTTCCATTCGCGGTTCAACCAAATCTTCTTTAAGAAAAACATTTATTCTTTTTGGCTGTTCACCTCCGGTTAAACTTTCTGGAGATTCTTCAATCACTAATCTTTGTGTGTCGACCATCTCTTTACTTGATAATTTAAATCCTCCTCTTCTTCCGCAACTGCATCGCGATGGTTCTCTAAATTTTTTTTCCATTTGAAGAACTGAAATTATTGTGCCACATGAAGGACATTCAAATTTAGAATTTACAACTTGTGGACGAACATCTGACGCTTGACGAACAATCCCTTCAACCATTATTAGGCTATTTAAATTTCTTGAACGAATATTTCTAATTTTTAATAAATGGATGGACGGGATTTCTGATAATCGCACTCTCGCACTTTTCACAAGACCGGATTCTTCAATAGCAATTTCAAGAAGTCTCAATATCTCTTCAGGATTTGCAAGGAGTTCTTCTGAAATTGTATTCGAGAATTCTATAAGTTTTTGAAAATTCACTTCAATAATACTTGAACCTCTTCTTATGGATTCCCCAATCTCTTTTTTATAAGTATCAAAAAAACTTTTAGCTTCAATAAGCAATTCTTCTCTTTTTGAACTTTTACGACTTGAGCTCTCATCTCTTTTGTCTGGCATAAAAGGGGAATAGAAATTTATTTTTTATAGTTTGTTATAGCAAAAACTATGGTTAAATTTTGGGGTGTGACTTTTGAGGAGTAAAGTAATTATTTATTTTTCGTAATTTTTTAATGCTTCTTTTATGTTCTTTGTCAATTGTTCCATAGAATCTTCAAGTTGTTGCTTGTTTTTTGTTCCAGTACAAACAAGTTTTCCATTAGAGAATAATAAAAATGTAGCAGAGGGTTCTACTAACTTGTAAACTAATCCTGGAAATTGTTCAGGTTCGTATTCGGTGTTTTCCAATTCTAATGCTAGAAAGTTTAAGTTCAACTTTAAATTTATAGTTCCGGATGCAACTATATTTTGAACTGTAATCTTTGGTTTTGTTGTGATATTAACATTTATTTTCTTAAGCTGTTTTATTACTGCGTCAATAACTTCTTTAACCTGTGAAATAGATTTTGTTCCCGTACAAACGAGGTTTCCTGATGAGAAGACTAAAACAGCCGATTTGGGCTCTTTTACTCGTAAAACAAGTCCTGGAAAAGTTTCCGGATTATATTCTGTGTTGGGTTGCGTTCGTGCAAGCTTTGTCAATGGAACTGGCTTTCCTAACGAGGCAGTAGCAACTATATTCTGGACTTTGTAACTACTTTCAGATTTTGATTCAGCCATTTCGGAATTTAAGAGGGTTTACTCTTTATAAAGCTTTATAAAGATTTTCCAGTTAAATTCATTACTTATCAATAATAAAATTTTTCTTCTTTGACTTCTTTAGTCTTGTTCAATAAGACAATAATGATAATTATAATGATCAAAATAAGGGCTGTAAATGCAATAATTATTGTTATGTATATCCAAGATTTGTCCGATTTATATTCGCAGATTCCAGTTTCTTCCGGCTTATTAGTCAGATTTCCGCAACTATTGGTGTCTATACAAGTCCTATACTGAGTCGTATTTTTTGGACATAGTGTGGGAGAAAACTCTGAACAAGTCCAGTTTGTTTGACATACAATTGTAGCTATGTATGGAGTACATAATTGTGATTCATCTCTAGGTGGGGCGCAGGCGTTTAAATCAATAGAGGTTCTTGTTTGATTTCCATTTTCACATAAACTCCATGGACCCTCCTGCCATTGTGATATACAACCACCCTGATCATTTGGAGAAAATTCTAATACTGCAGAATTTGAAAGACCCGAGACTTGGAAATTATTATTTTGTATTATGCAGGAGAACGTTAGATTGGATCCAGGACAGCTTAAGTAAACTTCATTTGAATTTGAGCAACCATCACTTATTTCAGAAATTGAATTTATGTGGGCATTTTTTATACATACTCCACTAGAGTTAGTATCTAATCTATCAATGTAAAAGGTTTTAGTTGTATCAATACCATTAACTATAATATATCCTTCGTTTGCCGTTGACGATTCTTTTTTAATAGTTATATTCCTAAGATAGAGTGGATCATTCCCAAAATCCCATTCAAACGCTACGAGATCTTCATTGTTTTCATCAACAAAACTTACATTCTGTCTTTGATAATAATAAACAGACGAAGTTATGTTATCATAAATGATGACTGAACCCGAGGTACTTATTTTTAATTTAGTATTTGTGTTTTCTTCATGCACCTCGTTAACGTTGCCGATGAATCCGTTACGGTCTGAGTCACAATCAATTGAAGTATTTATTTCATATGTGTAATTATTTCCGTCGCAATATTGATGATCTATATATGTTCTTGTCTTTTTATCGTTGTTTCCCCAACATGAATCAAAAAATTCCCAATCTGGAGTACAGTCTCCAGGAATTCTAACTAATGATGAGTCAATAATTTCTTGATTATAAGTAAGAATATCACCCATTTGATTTTGCATAGTCTCTAAGGATAACCCTTTATAAATTTCTTTTTCTGTTAAAACTTGCGAAGATTCGTCGACATAGTTGAAGCTATTTATAGTATAATATTCGGTGGTTTGATATGTCCAATCGCTACTTGACAATTCGGGTATTGTATTAAAATACGTAAAAAAATAAACATGTGCTGATGCTAAGTCATTTGGAACTAATGGCGGGTCTCTATCTCCTAATCCTACGGATACAATTGATAATGCTTCCCATGGGTGATAATACTCTGAATGAATTGATTGTGATGCATATGAATTTATCAAAGTAATATAGTAACTAGTTATATTTACTCTCATTGCTTCAATATATGTATCATTTATTTCTTCAACAGAATTTGGTAAATTATACCTATATGACGAATCTTTCCCAGACAATATATAAGTAATTCCTTGATCATCGGTTTTGTAAATTAAAAATTGATCACATGTCCCTGTTTTTTCGTTGATGTCGTCATCTGTATAAGTTTGTCCCTCTGTGAATGTCTGAGATTTAAAAATTTGAGTCCACAATTGATTTATGTTTGTTGAAGAACAATCTATAGGGTAAAGGGGGTTATATGAAGATGCCGGAGATAAAGTCGGAGATATAATTTTATCTTGAGGCATTATTAAAATGACAATAAAAGTTATCCAGATTAAGGCAAATAATGTACCTGTTAGGTATTTGAATTTAAAATTTTTACCTCTTTTCATATTTGTTTCACGTTTTTGATATTTATAAAATTAGTTATTTGATGAAGTTTCATCCATACTTCCAATTTCGCTTTTGGTTTTGAAAATCTTTTTCTACTTCTTCAAGAGTCGCTATTTCAGATAGTGGTTTGTCGACCCTAAGCGCGGTGAATCTGGGGAATCTCAATGCGAATCCAGAGCTATAATTTGGAGAAATCTGTATCTCTTGATAAGTTACGGATAGGATTAATTTTGGTTTTACAACAACATTTTTTCCTTCTTCATTTATTATGTGAGGTTTAACGAGTTTTGTCAATTCCTCAAATGTTAAATTTGATTCCTCAATCACTGATTCTGATTTTTCCTTAAGGCCGGTTGAAACTTTTCCAATCTCTAAGAATTTTTTATTTTCTTCATCATAACAGGATACAATAAAACTACTTAACCAGCCAGAACGTTTTCCAGTCCCATATTCTGCTCCAGTAATGACAAGATCCAAATCTTTTTCCTGCGGTTTTATTTTTAACATGTTCCCGACTCTTCTTCCAGGTTTGTAAGGAGCATCAAGATTTTTCATTATAATCCCTTCCTGATGATGTTCAAGCGCTTGTTTAAAGAATTCTTTTGCTTTAGATTCAGAATCAGTAATGATCTGTTTTGAATGAATTATTTTAAAAGGATGATTTTGAATTATTTTTTTTATCAACTCGCTTCTTTTTATGAAAGGGACGTCGAGATAAGATTTTCCGTTGTATAAAATAATATCAAAAACATTAACTTCAACAGGCATTTTTTGTTGAATTTCATCAATGTCATATTTTCTTCTAATCCTCTGAGAAATATTTTGAAAAGGCAAATATTCTTTTGTTTTTGAATCGAATCCTACTGCTTCAGTATCGAGAATTGCTGTATCAGCATCCACATATTTTTCTATATACTCTGTTACTTCCGGAAATTGTTTTGTAACGTTTTCTAGTTTTCTCGTGAAAAGTTTTATCTCTTTTTTGTTTTTGTGAATTATTAATCTAAATCCGTCATATTTATATTCAATTGCACAAGGTTTACCTACTATCGTAAATCCCTCTTCAATATTTTTTGCTTTTTGGACTAACATCGCTTTAATCGGTTTGCCTGCTTGAAGGGAAATTGAATCTAAAGAAGAAATCTTGCCTCGACTTTTTTTTGAAATTAAAAACACTTCGACCATATCGTTGCTTTTATCAATAGCATCTTGGACTTTCTCGTTTGCTTCTATTTCATCATAAAAAAAAGCTTTAGAGATTGATTCTCTTATTGTCGATTCTTTAATCCCAATTCTTAAATCACCAATCAATGTTCGGACTATATATTTTGATTCTATGTCGCTCGCTGATGTCAAAAGTTCTGTAATCAAACCTAATTTTTTATCAATCGTTCCTTTGCCCTCCAGTTCTGGAAGTTTTCTTAAGTTTGTCAGAACTTTGTCGACCGTCAATGTTTGACTATGGAGCGTCTGCTGTTTTTTCTTTGAAGTTAATTTTTCTGCGACATCACCTAAATCCCCAATTTTTTTCCATTCCTCTATCACTTTTTTTTCCGGTATTCCCGTAGCTTTTGAAATTGCTTTAATTACTGTTTGTTCGCTTATACCAATCTTTCTTTCATCATAATCAGGATAAATCTCTCCGAGAAGCAAATATAATATGTAGCTGTCTTCTTCGGATATTTGCAATAAAAAAGTGGAAAGTATAGCCGTTTTTTCTAAACGTTTAGTTGTAGAAGATAAATTTTCATACAAATCAGCAATCACTTTATATCTCATATATTTTTAATGAGACGGAAGTTTTTAAGTTTTGAGTAAAGATGAGGGGTATCTTATCCTCAGTATCAAAGCCATTTTTTCTATAAATATATAAATCATTTTTTACAATGATATCTATATAAAAGAGGAAAAATGTCATTAATAGAATTTGATTGTTTGAGAAAAACACTTAGGGGGAGGAGGATAATAAACGATCTGAGTCTACAAGTACCTTCAGGAATATTATTTGGACTCATTGGCAGGAGTGGAAGTGGAAAGACAACTTTATTTAAAATATTTTTAGGAATGATGAATGCCGATTCTGGGGACATCTATCTCGATAATAAAAGTTTAATTTCAAATAAAAAATATCTGAGAAAAAATGTCGGATTTGCAAGTCAGGAAAATATGCTGTATGATGAACTCACGCTTTATGAAAATATAAAATATTTTGGTAAACTTTATGGAGTCCGTAGAGGCGAAATCCGTCAGAGGGCTGAAGATTTATTAAATTTATTTGAATTAGGTCATGCTAGAAATCTGCTAGTAAAAAATTTATCCGGCGGTATGATGAAACGAGCGAATATCTTAATCTCAATGATACACAATCCTAAAGTTTTAGTCCTGGATGAACCGACCGTTGGGCTGGATCCATTATTAAGAGATAAAATATGGGAGTATATCCATAAAGTCAATAATCTCGGGACGACAATTTTGATCTCTTCACATTTATTTGACGAGCTTGAATTAAACTGCAGTTTTATAGGAATAATGACTGACGGGAAAATTTCAAAAATTGTTGATGCAAGAGATAAAGGAACTTTTACTGAAAAATCTTTAAGAAAAATGCTTGAAGCTGAATTGCAAAATGGTTAAGTTAATTTCAATCATTGGGAAAAACGTAAAAGTAATTTCAAGAAGCTGGATTTACATCGTTTTACTGGTCATCTTGCCGACTTTACTTGTTTTATCGACGAGCAGTCTTCTCGATTCTGTCGATGAAAAAAATATCAGGGTTGGAGTAGTTCAAAGCGACAAAGAGTATGTTATTGAGAGCATGCTCCCCGATTCTGACTTTTACATGTTTCAAAATATTGATAAGTGCAAAGAATCTTTGAAGGAGCATACAATTCCGGTTTGTATCAATGTAACCCAAGATAGAAACTTAACACTGATAGATGTTTATTTTGATAATTCAAAATTGATTCTTGCCCAGTATTCTAAAGGTTATGTCACAAAAAAAATAAGTGAACAGCAGATGGCGATGTTTGAGATTACGCTTGATGATCTGTCAGTTAGAATGGATGCAATCTCCAAAAATATTGATTTTGCTCGAGAGGAACTTCAGGATTCATATAATGATATTCTCATCCAACAAAACGCGCTTATAGAATATCAGAAAAATTTTACTAGAGTCAATGGAGAATTTCAAACTTCTTATGTTGAAATAAAGACTGCTGAGCCGTCAATAAGGCAAGCGATAATAACATATAAACAAATGAGAGAATTTATGGATGAGAATCTTTCGGATATCCAAAGACAAAATGCTCAACTCAGGCAAGATGTGATATATATTAAACCAATTCTTCAAGTATCACTTCCGCCTAATCAATATAATGATATTTCAGGAAGACTTGATAATATGGTTGCAACATCGACGATGATGGAAAATTCTTTGCTTGCATTGAATTCTTCTGTTTATGCAGACGATCCGGATAAAATGCTTGCTGATTTTGATCATTCAATGCAAACTCTTGATGAAATGCATTCGCTCATGATCACTATGGATGCGGAGATAAACAGAAGTATAATCATGCTTCAAGAGAACAGGGATAAGACCCAAAAAATTCTTGGAGATGTTGAAATCCATAAGAATGAACTTCAGAAAATCTATGAGGGTATGCAATCATCATCAAATTATAAAGTCACGTTTAATGATGCATTTCCTCTTCCGAATAAAACTTCATCATTATATTTCCCATTATTATTCTTGTTGATCATCGCATTCACTTCAATCATATTATCAAATCTTTTTATTATTGATCAGACACATAAACCAAGTTATGTCAGAGAGATGATAACTCCTACGGGGGATATACAATTCTTAATCGCTGATTTTATTGTTGGACTTTTGATTGTCATGATACAGGTCGGAATTTTATTTGTTCAGGGGGAATTTTTATTTAAAATGAAAATATTTGAGAATTTACCCTTTTTACTTTTGGTATGTTTTCTTGTTTCTGGCATCTTTGTTTTCATTGGAATGAGTTTGGGATATTTAATCAGATCAAGACATCTATCGACGTTATGCACAACATTTGCTTTATTATTTTTTGTTGTATTCTCTGATTTATTGATCCCAAGACAATTAACCGGATTTATATTAAAGTTCATCACTGGTTTAAATCCGTTTGTAATTGCAAATAATCTTGTATTTGATGCTATGATATTTTCAGAAAATAATGCATTATCATATAATATGATTTTGATCCTTTTTTCTATTTTGATATTCAGCTTTGTATTCGCTTATTTTTGCAGAAAAATTGGGAAGAGAAAAATTATGAAAGAATAAATAATAATTGAAAAATCAAATTTTTATTTTCCTTTATTCTTATTGGCTCGGCCACTAGGTCTTACTTTAGGTGATCTGCCTATTGATGCGTTAAGTCCTCTAGATTTTCTCGCTGCGGAAGTAATTCCTCGCATTGATCTTTTTTGGTTTGTGCCTTTTGTTATCCATGCATATGCGGGATCATTTTTTATTTCAGGCATCTGAGGATCTATCATGATGACTTCAAAGAAATAATTTGATCCGTCTTTACCGATTTGATAAGAATTCAGAACAACTAGATTTGTGTATTTTCTTTCAGCTCTTTGTTGTGCAATCCATTGGTAGCTCATCTTAAGAGTTTTTCTCGTTGTCATCCTTTTAGATCTTCTGCCTTTAACCGGTCTTGGTTTTTTATGACCACCCCGTCTTATTCTTACTCTTGCGACGACAAAACCTTTTTTTGCTTTATATCCCAATGCTCTTGCTCGGTCAAGTCTTAGGGGTTTGTCAACTGTAACTATACTATCTGTTTTTCTCCAGTCAGTCATTCTTTTTCTAAGAACATCTAAGTCAGGAGATTTCCAAGCTTCTCTAATTTGGTGGTAAAAACCCTTTGTCATGTATAGTCTGTGATAAAGATGGTTTAAAAAGTTTTTTAAATCGATTTATTGTCCTTTTTGTGGGATATATTCCTAATTATGAGGGTGTAGCTCATGAAGACAACCTACGGTTTTCTCACACACACTTTCCCTTTTAGTTCAAATTCGACAAGATCGCTACACACCAAAGAGGCTTCATCCCAAATTAAATTTTTTTGTGAGATTTTGTTTGTAATTTACTTGTCAAACACACAACTTCGACCACCAACCAAGACCTTACCCCTTAA
>PFCY01000102.1:15064-17458 GCA_002763085.1 Candidatus Pacearchaeota archaeon CG10_big_fil_rev_8_21_14_0_10_32_14
AAATAAATTAATTTTTGTAATATGGGATGAAGCCCATATATCCAAAACATTTATATTTGGCGAATGTGTTAAATAACTGTTACATATAACATCCCTTTCGAAAGGATTCCGTAAGGTGCCCACCAGCCACTGCTGATGGGATAGACCAGTAGGAGGGTTTTGTTACTTCTATTTCTCCCCCATTCTCCCTAAAATCTCACGTCGTATCTCGAGGTCGAAAACTTTAAATATGGCTTATAATACCATATAATCATGGTAATATATACCTTAAAAGAAAAGATACTGAAATATCTCATTGAAAATAAAGAACCCCATTCAATCATGGAAATATCCCGAGAACTAAAAGCCGATTATAAAAATACTTTTCATGCGATTAACGACTTCGATCCTAAAATATACTCTAAGAAAAAACATGGTCAGGCTCATTCCATTTCATTTAATCCCAATAATCATATAGAAATATACGCTGTAGAGAATAAAAGAACGGAAGAATTCTTATCAAAAAATCCAAAATTTAAATTAATCCGTGAAGATATCAATGAAGTTGGATACCCCTTTATAACTATCCTCATATTTGGTTCTTATACAAAAGGAAAAAATACTCCAAAATCCGATATCGATATCTGTATCATCTCTGATAATAAAGAGCAAACAGATAAACTTATACAAAATCTCAAGTTGCTTTCTCTAAAACTTGATATACAAGAATTTACTATTAAAGAATTTATTTCAATGATAGAAAAAAAACAAAACAATCTCGGTAACGAAATAGTTAAAAGTAATATTATTCTTTATGGGATAGAAAACTATTATCAATTAGTCACAAAATGGATGAAGAAAGAATAAAACAAGCCGAAAATAATTTTACAAATTATCTCAGAGAAGGAAAAATCACAAAAACTGACAAAACAAACGAGATAATCTATAAAACCTATTTAAGAAATGCAAGGGAGAGTTTAAAGACTGCGGATCAATTATACGAGAATAAAACTTCTTCTTTGTGGGTTGTTGTAACAAGTTATTATTCTATGTTTTACCTTGCCAGAGCATATCTATACAAATTAGGTTTTATCATCGGAGATGAAATCATCCATCAGGTTGTAAATGAAACGTTAATAGTTCAAGGAAGACATAAAATAAAAAATTATCTTTTGGAGAATTATGATGAAGAAAAAGACAAAGCACTCATCATCGTTGATAATCATTTAGATAATTATGAAAGAGAAAGAGGGAAGAGATCCAGTTTTCAATATGAAACAACTGATGAAGTTAAAGAAAGTAAAGCGAAAACTTCATTAAACAGAGCAAAAGAATTCACACAGTTAATGAGGGAGATTTTATTAGAATGACCCCCTTCAAACTCTCCTCCTCGTCGCTTTCTTTAATGAAAGAATGTCCTCGATGTTTTTGGCTGACACAGCATAAGGAATGGAAAAGGCCTTCGGGGATATTTCCGAGCCTTCCTTCCGGAATGGATGCGATACTCAAAACTCATTTTAATAAATTCATGGCTAAGGGTGAACTTCCTCCGGAACTTCTAAAGAATGGAGATTGCAAGAACATGAAACTTTTTGAAGACTGTGAACTTCTTGCGATATGGCGAAGTAATTTCAAAGGCATTTCTTATACTGATAACAACGGAAATATTCTCAAGGGAGCGGTTGATAATATTTTAATGAAAGGAAAAAAACTTATCGTTCTTGATTATAAAACTCGCGGATACGATCTTAAAGATGACACGGCTCAACATTATCAAGATCAACTTGACATCTACAATTTCTTGCTACGAAAGAACGGTTATGAAACGGAGGACTTCGCTTTCTTATTGTTTTATGTTCCTAAAGAAGTGACTGATACTGGCGAAGTCATCTTTGATACGACGCTTACGAAAATGAAAATAGACGTTGATAATGCTGAAAAGATTTTCAAGAATGCTATAAAATTATTGAATGGGAATTGTCCGTCAAAGAAATGTGTTTGGTGTGAGGGGAGATGAACGATATTATCTATTTAATTTCTCAAAATATAAACGCTAAAAAAACAGCTAATAATAATGCGATAATGAATACTATGATCGCCATGACGAGTTTTTGTCTTTTTTGTATCTGGGTGAGTTTTATTGGATGAGGATTAAGCTTTTTTTCCAAGACATATCCAAATAGTGCTCCAATAATTATCCCCATCAGAAGACCAATAGAACTATTATTGAATGGCATTCCCAATAATAATCCCAGTATAATTCCAAAACCCGTTCCTAATCATATCCAATATCCTTCTTGATATCTTT
Source organism: Candidatus Pacearchaeota archaeon CG10_big_fil_rev_8_21_14_0_10_32_14 (assembly GCA_002763085.1). GTDB lineage: Archaea > Nanobdellota > Nanobdellia > Pacearchaeales > GW2011-AR1 > PFCY01. The sequence continues at coordinate 17,352 of PFCY01000102.1, forward strand.
TTTGTTTCATATTTTTATTAAGATTACTAGACTAATCTGGGAGGAGCCTCTACCTTCGAGGTTGAGGGGAGGGAGGAGGGAAAGAAAAACTGATTAATATTTTGCTG
>PFCY01000052.1 GCA_002763085.1 Candidatus Pacearchaeota archaeon CG10_big_fil_rev_8_21_14_0_10_32_14
AAATTACAAACAAAATCTCACAAAAAAATTTAATTTGGGATGAAGCCGATTTTTTCATGAAAGCAATAAAAAAATTATTTAAATTTTATTTTAAGAAATTTTTTCATTTTAGAAACATTTATTAATGTTAAATAAGAAAAGGTAACATAATAACTTTATGGAACCGAAAAAATTTTTATTTTATTCATATGAAGGATTGATAGGAGATATTGTCTGGCAGATAAAAAAGGAAGGCAACGAAGTCAAATACTACATCAAAGATAGAGATGAGAGAGAAGTTACCGACGGCTTTGTCGAAAAAGTTGATGATTTCAAATCTCATATCGATTGGGCCGATGTAATTGTATTTGATGACACCCTCGGACAAGGAGAAATGGCTCAAAAACTTCGAGAACAGGGAAAACTTGTTATTGGAGGAACACCTTATACAGATAAACTCGAAGACGACAGAGCATTCGGTCAAGAAGAGATGAAAAAACATGGAATTTCTATTCTTCCATACAAACAATTCACTTCCTTCGATGAAGCGATGCAATATGTTAAAGATAATCCGGGGAGATATGTCATAAAACCAAACGGTGAAGCTTCAAACATTAAAGGTCTTCTATTTATTGGCGAAGAAGAAGATGGTCGCGATGTTATTGATGTTTTAGAGGATTATAAAGTAGCATGGGAGAAAAAAATTCCAGAATTCCAACTTCAAAAAAGAGTGTCTGGTGTTGAAATAGCTGTTAGTGCATTCTTCAACGGAAAAGAATTTCTCAATCCTATAAATATTAATTTTGAACATAAAAAATTATTCCCCGGAAACCTCGGTCCAAACACTGGAGAAATGGGCACTTCAATATTCTGGAGTACTCCAAATAGATTATTCAATCAAACCTTAAAAAAATTAGAAGCGACACTTGCCAAAGAAAAATATGTTGGAGCTATAGATTTGAATTGTATTGTTAATGGCTACGGAATTTATCCACTTGAATTCACAGCAAGATTTGGCTATCCAATTATTATGATTATGCAAGACAGTATGATAACTCCAATAGGAGAATTACTTTACGAAATGGCAAAAGGAAATGGCAAAAATTTCAAAGTAAAAAACGGATTCCATATAGGAGTAAGAATAGTTGTTCCCCCTTTTCCTTTCCATGATAAACAAACATTCAATGCAAAATCAAAAGATTCAGTAATATTCTTAAAAAAAACTGTAGAGGGAATTCATATAGAAGATGTTAAAAAAATAAACGAACAATGGGTCGTAACAGGGACGGCGGGAGTTGTATTAGTCGTTTGTGGTTCAGGTATGACAATGCGTCAAGCGATAGACAATGCGTACCATAAAATAAAATTTATAAAAATTCCCCACATGTATTATAGAGACGACATAGGCGAACGATGGTTCGAAGACTCAGATAGACTTCATTCTTGGGGATATTTAAGAGAATTATAAATTTTAACTTTATAAATTTCTACTTTCGTCCATAATCATCTTCAACCCTTTCAATATCATTCTCATTAAATTTCCCTAAGGCAATTTCTAAAATTCTTCCGTCTTTATTCAAACCTTCAAGTCTATGTATAGTATTTTTTGGAATAAAGATCTCTTCATTTATTTTTGCAGTCCACGTTTTTTTTCCAACGGTAACTTTAACAGGATGATCTAAAACTTTCCAAAATTCTTCGCGATTTTTATGTTTCTGAAGCGACAATCTTTTTTTTGATTTAACAGTTATGATTTTCACCGTAGAATTTTCATTCAATGTGAATTGTTCAAATTCTCCCCACGGTCGTTTATCAACAAGTTGATTTTTTAGTCTCTTTTTCATGATGATATAAAACATCCTAGATTTATATTTGTTTTTATCTTGATATTTTTCTATTCCCTCGGTTTAACATGGCAACAAGTCCAACTCGATTCAAGATTATTTTTACATTCATATCCGATAAATTAAGTCCTTCTCCTAAATCGGCGAGAGACAACTTTTCTCCAGAATAAACTGCCGTTCTATATCTATAAAAAATTTCATAGAGTTTTGTATGCGCAACATTATTAGATTGTTTTTTAATTAGAGACTCCCTATATTCCATTGTTTTTTTAACCGCCCAGACCTCATTTTCTGATGCGCTAAGCATCCTCTGTTCAAGATTTTGCCTAAATAAATATGCCAAGTTTTTATTTACTTCCACTCGTAAATATTTCATGCGTTCATCTCGATCTTTTCTCAATTCCTTGTAGACCTTCCAATCTTCATATAAACTATATCTTTCAAGTCCATTTTCTATCGCATGATGACTACATCCAATTTCTTTAGCCATTTCTCGAAGCGAATCTCCAGATACAATCAACCCCTGTAAACTTTCTCTGTAAACTTTTTGTTGTGAATTCATGATCATAAGTTACGTTTAATTTCTCAATCGATCTTATCCTTTTCAACAAGATAAGGTTTAGGATCAGGATCTCCATTTCTCAATGGATATAAGGTTCTAAGCGACTCTAAAATTACGGGTTCTATTTCAGTTTTATGTTTATCAGCATAATCCACAACTTCATCAGTTACATTGAATAGTTCAGAAATTTCACCAGTTTTAAATCCAATATCTTCAGCTTCATAAATTTGACTAGCAAGTCGGTATGTCAAAATGTACTCTATTCCTCTCCTCTCTTTGAATTTAAAGCATTTTACAAAAGTATTTTGTTCAGGCCTTTTTAATTCCATCCGAGACGCATTTGTACGCACAACATGAAAAGGCAACCCCAAAAAATAAGCTATATCATTCATTGATAATGGCAGATTAATCCCCCTTTTAATCGTCTCTTTCATATTTTTATCTATAGGTGATTTCCTAAATCTTGATCCATACATCGGTTCTTTTTTTGCAAAACCAAGAATTTTAGACACGCTTGATGGATAAAATCTAGTTTCACCTCCAATTTCTTCAAGAGATTTTCCTTTTCCAGAATCTTCAGCATCTTTGTAAGAAAGATAAATATTAGTTAATTCATCTAATGAATATGAATTGCTCGGCTTCATCCCAAATTAATTAATTCTAACTATCTTATAAAATTAAAAGGAGGTTTGAGATGGGCGAGCCGATTACTCGGCTCAACCCAATA
>PFCY01000009.1 GCA_002763085.1 Candidatus Pacearchaeota archaeon CG10_big_fil_rev_8_21_14_0_10_32_14
ATTTGACAAAATGTAAACTCTCGCCCTAATACCAAACAAAATCTCTATTATAAATAAATTAATTTTTGTAATATGGGATGAAGCCTATGTGGAGATAAGGCATTGTTTAGAAAGTTTTAAAAACAACCAATTTATCTCGTGGTATGGTAAACGGAATTGAAAGACCCTTGGATTTGCTTAACAACTCTAAAGGTAAAGAAGTCTTAGTGCATTTGAAAGGTGACAAGCAGTTTGTTGGCACTCTGCTCGCGTTTGATATCCATATCAACTTGGTATTAGATAACACCAAAGAAATGCAAAACAATGAAATGAGAAGAAATATTGGTCTTACGTTTTTACGAGGAGATACGATAATCTTCATTTCGCCAGCTTCTTCAACATCAAAGTAAGAAGTTGACTTCTATTTTATTTTAGAATGTTACATGTAATTGGGATTGGAGTTAGTTTCTTAAACTCTTAATTCTTCTTTCTTACATGACATCGCGAATCAATTTAACTTTTTTAGGAACGGGAGATTCTGTACCTACCGATAGGCGTAATCATCCGGGGATACTCCTTGATTTTGACGGAGAACATATCCTTTTTGATTGTGGTGAAGGAACTCAAAGACAATTCAGGAAAGCTCACATAAATCCTTCAAGTGTTACTAGAATTTTTATTTCACATTGGCATGGTGATCATATTCTCGGTTTGCCAGGACTTTTGCAGACATTGAGTTTAACGGGACATCAAAAAACACTTAAGATATACGGACCAAAAAATTCAAAGTTATATCTTTATAGGATGCTCGAGTCGTTTGCTTTTGTTGATAAATTTTTAATTGAACTTGTTGAAGTGACTAAACCTGGAATTGTTGTTGATGAAAAAGATTTTAGAATTGAAGCTGAAATGATGGAACATGGAACACCTTGTCTTGCATATAAGTTCATTAAAAAAGGACATAGACGTATAGATAAAAATAAATTATCTAAATACAAAATTAAAGAAGGAAAACACCTAGCTAATCTTAAAGAAGGAAAAGACATTACATACGACGGGAAAAAATACAAAGCAAAAGATTTGATTTACGAAGATGAAGATGTCAGCGTTTCAATTGTAATGGATACAAAATTTAACAATAAAATTATTCCTTTTGTTAAAGAGAGTGATGTTTTAATAATTGAATGTACTTTTGGAAACGATTTAGTAGAAAAAGCCATTGATCATAAACATATGACAAGCAAACAAGTTGGTGAGATTTCAAAAAAAGCAAAAGTCAAGAAAACATACTTGACTCACATCTCTTCTCGTTATGAAACTAATTTGAATCAAATTCTTGATGAAGTAAAAAAAGTCTTCAAAAATGTCGAATTGGCAAAAGAGCTTGGAAGTATTGATGTGTAACGACAATCGAAATTCTTAAATATGCTTCTTTATGGGAATTATTATGGATAAAGATATTTCGAGTGGATTAGAAGTTGAAGATTGTTCTGTAGCTGGAAAGCATCTAGCACAAGTTGTCGACGGAGAAACTTTGGATGGTTTAAATGCACATTGCAATAATTGCGGAACACATTATACTCTAAATAAAACTCCAGTCCAAAGACTTGAGGAATCATATTATTGGAAGAGAGAAGTTAATCCAAATCCTATTTCTGAAGTGGGAGAGGTTTCTTCAAGACCTGGCGAATACGATAAGCCTTTTGTGGATTAGTTTTTAGAAGCATGAATAGATTAGAAACATTTTAAATATGATTACTTCTTGATTTTCTAATGGTTCGGTAGCTCAGCCTGGATAGAGCACCTGCCTTCTAAGCAGGGGGTCGCAAGTTCGAATCTTGTCCGAGCCATGAAAATATCTTAAACTAATTATCCACTATACATTTACCTATGTCACAATGATAGCCTTCTATACAACCATATCCCTTATCTAACATCGAATCATAACACTCAAAACAAACCTGTAATTTATCTATTCCTTCATTTGCTGGAGAAGGTATCATTGGATAATCAGGATCAGAACGATAATCGAATCCAATATATTCTCCCTTTTCACAAACGGTACAAGACTGATCACAAGAGTTAATATCCGGATTATCTTGAGTTCTATTTAATATAAAATCTTTAAATGTAGAATTCCACTTTACACATTTATCAATTAAAGGAAAACAATATTCATCGTTTGCACAATATGAATACATTGCTAAAAATTCACAATGCTTATCAGTGATTAACTCATTTTTAAGAGAATCCATCCTATCGTCTCCTATTCGATAACCTTTTATTTTACATGTTCCATTATTTAATGCATTACTAAGGTAATTTTCAATTTCTTCCCCATCAACAATAATTTTAGAATCAGTTGTTCCGTTAAAGTTGCTTCTAGAACTAGTCTCTATTTCTTTGCCTTTAAGAAGAATTTTATAATAATCTGAATATTTTTGAAGATCTCCTTTTGGAAATAAACATTCCATTTTTCCATTATTTGGCATATCCTCAATATATTTACAAAAATTACCCTCAAAACCGGCTATAGTTCTATTCATGCGAGTTTTTGTTAATGGATGTTCAAATTCACAACTATATTGCCCACATGATTTTAATTTGTTTGGAAAATTTAGGCACTCCTTAACAGATATTTTGGTTAGATAAAAGTATCCAATAATAGATAATACTAAGAGTATGATAATGATGGCTAAACCAATCAACCCTTTTTTCATAAGTTTATATGTTTACATTAGTTTATAAATTTTCATCCAGCTTAGTAGTAAAAAAATACATACTCTTTAGAAGATACTTTTTTAAACGCATATATTATCTAAACTTAAGGGTGATGGATCGAAATCGCCTTAAGGTTTCTAGGTATAAAATGATAGATTTGAGATTAAGAAAACTTGCGCAACTCGCTGTAAAATATAGCGTTGAAGTTAAAGAAGGAGAAACTGTGATCATATCTGGAGATTCAACTGCAATTCCGTTCTTGACTGAATTATATAAAGCTGTCATTCTTGCAAAAGCGCATCCGATTGTTCGAGTTCATTTGCACAATGTCAATGATTTTTTTTACAAGCATGCCACAAAAGATCAGATTGAAAAATTTCCACAGTACTGGATGGACACTGTTAATCAAGCTCAAGCGTATATCGGTGTTGTTTCTGGAGATAATACTCGTGAGTTAAATAATGTTGATCCGAAAAAAATTTCAGCGAGGAGCAAAGTTATACATCCAATTTCAGATTATATCGTTAATACAAGGGAAAAAATCAGAAGAGTGACTATAGCAAATCCTTGTTCTGAATTTATCGCTCAAGAGGCGGATATGTCTTTAGATGAATATGAAAAATTTGTATACGGCGCATGTCTAATTGACTGGAAAAAGTATGGAAGGCGACTTGATGTAATAAATAAAGTGTTTGAGAAAGGTAGAAGTGTTCATCTTATTGGAGAAAATGTAGATTTGAAATTTTCTATTTACGGAAAGAACTGCGTTGCTGATAAAGGCGAAGAGAATATGCCTGGGGGCGAAGTTTTCATGGCACCAGTTAGAGAAAGCACAAACGGATGGATAAAATTTGAATATCCAGCAATCTATAATGGAAAAGAAGTCACTGATATTTATATAAAATTTGAAAACGGAAAAGTTGTTGAAGCTAAAACGTCAAAAAATGAAACCCTTCTAAAAACATTAATCAATATGGATGAGAATGCTTCTTATATAGGAGAATTCGGCGTCGGATGTAACTTTGGAATAAATAAATTTACAAAAGAACTTTTATTCGACGAGAAAATCGGGGGGACAATTCATCTAGCTCTTGGAATGGCTTACAAACAAAATGGTGGTGGAAATGATTCAGGACTGCATTGGGACATCGTCAAGGACATGAAGAAGGCAAAGATTATTCTCGATGGAAAAGTCATTCAAGATAATGGCAAGTGGAAGATTTAGTATATTCTTCAATATTTTCTATATAGTATCTCCGATGAGTTTTTGTAATTTTTTAGTAGTTTTTTGATTTTTCATAAATTCCCACAATAATTCGGCTTTTGCCGAAGAACTCGCGACTTCGCACACCAACACCACACTTACCCCTTACTACAAAGTCGCTCGCCAAAAATTAAGATAGGAAAAATCAAAATTAAATTTCTTTATAAATATCGGAGATACTGTCTATAACAATAATCTTTATGAATGGACTAAAAAAATAATGTTATGTTAAGAAGGTTTCAAAATTTGGATGATGCATTGAAGGATTATAATTTTGTGAAATCAACTTTGTTAGAGAGGGGATTGATACTGACTAGAATTGAATCTCGAAGAAGAATTAAAAATAAATTAAAGGGGGCAGGAATTCATCCTCATTTAAGGGAATCATTACTTCTTGCGTCGCTCGATTACAAAGCAGGGGGTGGAGTTGTAGAGTCTCAAGGAGATGAGAAGTGTTTTGATTTTGTTGATACCGTAGAAAAATGGATTGGGAGGGGAAATTATATCTTTGCCAAAACCTATAAAGGTGTCATTAAAGTTGAAGCCAGACTTTATCAACATGACGATGCTTATTACTATGGACTTGGAGATAATTTCAACCAAGCTTTTATGGATCTTAAAATAAAGATGGACGCTTCTTACCCCCAATCAAAAAAATAAAATCGGTTATTTTTTAAAGTATAAGCTTCTCGTTTTTTCATTAAACTATCTTTGCGGAGGTGGCACAATGGTACTGCGTTCGCCTGCAGAGCGAATTTTCGTGGGTTCGATTCCCACCCTCCGCTTTATTGAATTTAAAGTTGGTGGGAATCTTCGATTCCCGACTCGTGACCTCACTCACCGCCACGACCATAAATATTTGAACTTCCACTTTCGTGAAGTCACTCTACTCGAGCCCACGACTTATAATTAGTAAAGAAATTTGTTCAAGTCGTAAACTCTCGCCCTCCGCTTAAATGTGGGAATCTTCGATTCCCGGCTCATGATTTAAATTTACAAAATGGAAACAATAAACTGGAACGATTTTGAAAAAGTTGAATTAAGAGTTGGAACAATCACAAAGGTTGAAGATTTTGCCGAGGCAGAAAAATCTGCGTATAAAATATGGGCGGATTTTGGAGAATACGGAATAAAGAAATCGAGTGTTCAGATAAAAAAGTTATATTCAAAAGAGGAATTGGTTGGAAAACAGATTGTCGGAGTAATCAATTTCCCATCAAAACAAATTGCGAATTTTACGAGCGATTTTTTGACGACTGGTTTTCCTGGAGAAGAAGGAGAAGTTATTTTAGCAATTCCCGAAAGAAAAGTTAAAAATGGATCTAAGTTATTTTAAGGAAAATGAAAATACTTTTTGTTTGTAAAGCGAATGTTGGAAGAAGCCAAATGGCACAGGCCTTTTTTAATAATTATTCTAAAGATCATTCTTCTATAAGTGCTGGAACGCAAGTTGGAGAACATGAAGGAGAAAAAATTGGAGAAAATCCTAAAGCTTTGTATGTCTGGGAAGTCATGGATGAAGAAGGAATTGATGTAAGAGATTATAGAAGAAGTCAATTGAATGAAAATATGCTCAGAGATGCTGATAAAGTTGTAGTGATTACTAATCCTGAATCATGGCCAGATTATCTAAAAAATTCTTCAAAGTTAGAATATTGGGATATTGACGATGCGAAGGGAACTGATTATAATTTTCATGTTAAATCAAGAGATGAAGTCAAAATAAGAGTTCAAAAATTATTAGAATCGATTTAATTACTTATGTCCAGTCAACTTTTTTCTATATCGTCTTTCTATTCCGAGAAGAATCATCGCTCCAAGTATTGCTATGATGAAGACATATACAAACATGTTATTTTTTAAAGATGAGAAATTGTCTTCGTCGTTTGGTTTAAGACCGCCAGTTATTCCTGATGTTTTGCTTGCAGATTCATCTATTATTCCAATCGCATTTCCGGTTAACGCCACGTTGCTTCTGGATATCATTGATTTTCCGTCGGCTTGAATTTGTATATTATAAACTCCGCTCGGAGCTATCAATCTAAATTCTATGCTTTTCCCAACACCCAAGTCAATTTGTTTTTCACTTGCAGTATTGCCTATAATAATTTTTATTGTTTGAACATAACGTGTATTTCCTACGTTTGAAATTTTTAGTTTATCTCCAACCAATTCAAAAGTGGCGTCTTCATTCGTCTCTATAACAAAATTTCCTGTAGACTTAGATCCTTTATATGTGGCAGATATTATCCAATCGCCGGGAGTTACGATATTCCCTAAATCAATATCAACAAATTCATTAGAGGAAATAGTTTTTTCTATTTTGTTCACTTTTTTAGCATCTTGGAAGATTATTAAAACTGAGTCATCGATTCGGTTGTTATTCTCATCAAAAAGTGAAACTTTAACATTTATTTTTTCTCCAACACCATAAATATTTTTTGAAGTCTCTATGGAAATTTTGCTAGTAGACTGGGCAGAAATAAATGAAATTAAGAAAATTGATAAAATGATTGATAAAGTAAATAATTGACTCTTTTTCATCATTTCCAAAGGAGACGATGTTATTTAAAGATTTTCATTATTAGGGTGAGTATCTCCGATGATTTTTTGTAATTTTTTAGTAGTTTTTGATTTTTCATAAATTCCCACAATTCAGGACTTCGTCCCGAACCCGCCCTTCCACCACCACTGCCCTTCGCCCCAAAATATTAGCTAAACATAAAAATCAGTTACCCATCTGAGATACTGTTATCGGTAATGTTTAAAAATAAGGTTATACCTATTTATGTATGAAAAGAGATGTGTGGTTTGTATTTTTATTTGTAGTAACTGGTTTAACAATAATTCAGGCACTCAGTTTTTCAGATAATAGTCAGGCTAATTTTGATAATGGAACTTATAATAATTCTGTTTATAATGGAACTGCAGTTATTATCTCTGGTTCAAATATTTCAGGAACATTCACAAGCAGAGTTTTTGATGCTGGTGGTTTGTCGATGTGGAATGATTTAACTAATGAAAATAGAACCTCTTCATTGATTGTTCTTTATGCAGTGGATGCACAGTCTGATTTTTGGAAATCAATTGATTCAGGAGTAAGCTGGAGTTTAGTCAAAGATGATTATAATGGAGGAGATGGAAACGGAGCGACTGACTTGGAAAAGAATACAACTCATTTCTTTTTGCTTTATAATCAGGATTTATGGATCTCATCAGATAAGGGTTTATCATGGACAAAAATTAATGATGACTATAACGGTGCTGAAGGGCAAAAGGGTGATGTTATTGGAATTGATAGCAATAATTATATTTATATTATAGAGGGGGACCAAGATGTCTGGAGATCCACCGACGGAGGGAATACTTTTTCTAAATTAGTATCAAATTTTAACGGAGGAAATGGAGTTGTTTTAGGACTTGTGATAAATAGTTCTGGAGCTATTTTTGCAGTTGATGTTCACTCTGATGTTTGGAATTCTTTGGATCAAGGAGTAACTTGGAATTTAGTCAAAGATGATTTTAATGGAGCAATAGGAAATAGTGTGGATGATATGGCAATAGATTCAAGTAATAATCTTTATATTCTTGACAGGCAAGATTTCTGGAAATCTAATAATAATGGACTTACATGGAATCTTGCTAATGATGATATTAATGGCGCAGGAGATGGTAATGACAGATTAGTTTCTTATGCAGATCAAAATTATAATGTTTATGTAATTGACGGAAGTGAAGATGTACTGAAATCAACTGATAATGGAACAACATTTCTAAAAGTGAATGGCAGTGATTTTAATGGAGGAAACGGAAATATTTTTGGGCTTAATTCTATGTTGGACTATTCCAGTTTATCATTTCAAGCTAGAAATTGCACTCAAGCAGATTGTGGCGACGGAGACTGGCAAACTGTAAATTCTAATAATATAAATTTAACAGGAAGATATTTTCAGTATAAGGTATTTTTTTCAAGCGATAATTCATTAATAACTCCTCAATTATTTAATGCAAGTATTAGTTATTCTCTTGTTGATACTACTAATCCTAGTTTATTAATAATTTCACCTTTTAATCAGAATTATTCTAATGCAACTATTTTAGTAAATATTTCTGCTTCAGATGATTATATAGATGAGGTTTGGTTTTTCAATGGAACAACTAATGTAAGTTATTCTCCAGGGTTTTATACTTTTTCTCAAGATTCAACGACTCTGAGAGCTTATGCGAATGATACTAATGGAAATTTTAATGGTTCAGAAAGTGTGACGTTTTTTGTTGATTCAGTTGCTCCAGATTTGAATTTGGATCATCCTCAAAGCAAAACTTATGGAATCAATTCAAGTTTGTCTCTGAATTTTTCTGTCAGTGATTCTGGAATAGGCGTTCAGAATTGCTGGTATAATCTTTTTAAAGGAGTGAATTTACAAATTGGCAATACTACTCTTTTAAATTGCCAGAATACAACTTTTAATGCTGATGGAGATGGAAGTTACAATTTAAATTTATATTCAAATGATACATTTGGAAATAAAGCAAACAGCAGTGTGAGTTTTAATGTTGTAACAACAGTCCCTGCAATTAATTTAGTTTATCCATTAGATAGTTCTTATTTAAATTATAACTCTAACATCTATTTTAATTATACGGTGGATTCTGGATTACCAATTTCAACCTGCCAATTATGGGGTGATTTTAATGGAACATGGAGATTAAATCAAACAAACTCATCGACTTTAACTTCAATAAATAATTATTTTATTGTTTCTAATCTTAATGATAAAAGTCATAAGTGGGGAATAATATGCAACGATACTCAAAATAGAATGAGTAATGTCAATTATACATTTAACGTAGATACTCAAAATCCTAGTTTAACTTTAAGTGAGCCCGCAGGAACAAAGACGTCTAGAACCGGTATTCCTTTATCTTTTTCTTTTAATGACTCAAGTCCTGTTAATTGTATTTATAATATTTATAGGGGCATCAATTTGGAAATTGAAAACACTACTTTTAGCTGCAGTAATGGAACTGGTTCGACAACATTTGATGTGAGTGTTGATGCTAATTTTATTTTAAATCTTTATGTTAATGATTCTGCGGAAAATAAAAATTCTTCTTCGACAAGTTTTACTGTAACAACTTCTTCTGGAGGTGGCGGAGGAGGCGGTGGAGGCGGTGGAGGAGGAGGCGGCGGTGGAAGCAGTAGAACCACAATCATCAACAATACTGTTACTTCCAATTTAACTTTAACGAAAGAGTTAACTGTTGGATCAATTTCAGATCTGCTGATTTCTCCCGGAGATGAAAAAAAAGTCACTTTGAGTGTTAAAAATTCCGGAACGGCTTTTTTGAATGATTGTAAATTTTCTATTAATGCAAATGAAAATGTTAAACAATGGTTTAGTGATAGCGAAGTCAAAGATTTAGCAGCGGGTGAAGATTATGATTTCATAATTGGTATTGAAATTCCTCAAGATGCAAAAGGGGAAAAGACTTCTATTCAAATCAGTTTGATATGCAATGAATTGACAAAGTCAACAAATTTTAATATAGATGTTATGGATAAAAAATTAGAACTTAAATTTTTGGAAGTTGGAAAAAGCGGACTGGATAAAGTAAGAGTTCTTTATTCTCTTGAAGAATTGTCTAATGTTGACCAAAATGTTGAAATTCAATTTGTTTTATATGGAAAGAATAATGAGAGAGTTGCAAATATCACTGAAAATAAAATTATTAAAGCGGGAGAAAAATTAGAACTTGAAACTTTCATTCCTATTGATCCAAATCTATATGGAGATTTGAATTTACTTGTAAATATAAATTCAGATATTTATTCTGCTTTTGTTCAAGAAAGTATAATTCTTGGTAAAGGAAGAGTTACGGGCTTAACAGTTGGAAATCTTGGCGGACGAAATTTATGGATAAGTGCGGGAGTTATAATATTCTTCTTATTATTTGCGATTGTGATGATAATTAGAATTATTCGATTAAGAAGGAAAGTTAATCCTCAGTTAAGAAGTGGATTTGTGAAAAAGTTCTTTAAGACGAATGAGTAGAAACTTTTTATAGTCTATATCTACGTTGATTCATGGATATTAGAGATTATGAAGGATTAGAAAAAGTGTCAAATTACTTTACTGGAGCAAGTGTTGCAACAGGACTTTATGGTTGTTTTAATGATAATATAATGGCTACTGCGTTAGGCTTTGTTGGAGTTGTTAGTTTTATGGCCTGTTCTGATTATCTTGAAGATAAAAAATTTAAAATTAAATGGGATGACAGAGTTTCTAGAATAAGGACTAGTAAATTAGAGTCTCAATAATTTTATAAACTTTAGTAGTACCTAATTTTATATAAACTGAGATTTTGCGTTATTATTTAATTTCAATCTCGAGCAAATTCGTTTTCCCACCACCGTCTCCCCTGCCACCCACCCGAGGCGTAAATGAATTAACTAATTTGCTCAAATGATATACAAATAATCAAAATCTCAAAATTACAAACATGCCGTTCATCGTCAAGAAAAAAATTAATGGAAAGGAATATTTTTACTTGCAGGAATCGAGGCGAGAAGGAGATAAAGTTAAGTCTGTGACCCTTGGTTATTTAGGAAAAACTAAAAAGGAAGCTGAAAAGAGAATGAAGTCTATTATGGATAATAAGGCAACAGAAAAAATGGAAAAGAAAGTTACCTCTGAAAACAACGAAGCTAAGAATGAAAAGAAAATGGAAAGGAAGATTGAAAAAATTGATACGCAAATGAAAGTGAAAAAAACCGAATATGAAAGAATACCGATAACTGTAGATGAACTTTCGAACTTTTGCAAGAGAAAAGGTTTTGTTTTTAGAAGTTCTGATATTTATGGTGGTTATGCAGGGTTTTGGGATTTTGGACCACTTGGAGTTGAGCTTTTCAATAATATAAAACAAGATTGGTGGAATTATTTTGTTAAAGGAAAAGATAATATGGTTGGAATGGAAGCGAGCGTCATTTCACATCCGCGAGTTTGGAAAGCGTCTGGACACGTTGATAATTTTTCTGATATTATGATCTATGATAAGAAATCAAAAAAACAAATCAGGGCTGACCAATTAATTGAACAAATATTAAAGATAAATGTGGAAGGGAAAGATAAGAATGAAATATTAAACATTATAAAAGGGAACAAAAAGAAATTTCATGATGCGGGTTATGATTTGGAAGAAGAGATCACTGATTTTAATTTAATGTTTAAGACGAATGTGGGACCTAAATCTGGAGAGAATGAGAGTATTGCGTATTTAAGAGGGGAAACAGCGCAAGGAATGTTTTCTGATTTTAAACTTATTATGCAGACTGGAAGACAGACTTTACCTTTTGGTGTCGCTCAAATTGGAAGGTGTTTTAGGAATGAAATTGCACCGAGAGATTTTTTATTCAGAAGTCGAGAATTTCATATAGGTGAATTTGAATTTTTTATAAATCCTAATGAAATTAAATGTAATCTTTTGACTAATGAACATCTTGATACAAAATTTAAAATTTTAGATGAGGAAACTCAAAAGAAAGGAAGCAGTGAACTCAAAGAAATTTCATTAAAAGAAATGCTTGAAGCTAAAAAACTTGATGAGTGGCATGCTTATTGGCTCGTTGAACAAATTATGTGGATGAGGTCGATAAATTTGACAGAAATAAAAATCAGGGAACATACAAAAGATGAATTGAGTCATTATTCATCTGCGACTTTCGATATAGATTTTGAATTTCCTTTTGGAAGTAAAGAGATTGCAGGAAATGCGAATAGAGGACAATATGATTTAATGCAACATCAAAAAGAAAGTAAAGAGAAAATGGAAATATTTGATGAGAAGTATAATGAAAAAGTTGTTCCTAGAGTGATAGAACCGACATTTGGAATGGAAAGAATATTTTTAGCGATACTAACTAAGGCTTATTCCCATGATAGAGAAAAAGATACTGTTGTTTTGAGACTGCCTGCAAAACTTGCGCCGATAAAAGCTGCGATTTTTCCAATAATTAAAGAAGAAAAGTTTGAAGCGATTTGCGAATCGATTGTAAATGATTTGAGAAAAGAATTTTATGTTGTTTATGACAAAAGCGGAAGTATTGGGAGACGTTATGCAAGAAACGATGAGATCGGAACTCCATATTGCATAACCATCGATGAAAATTCTCTGAAAAATAAAGATGTTACAATTAGAGAAAGGGATTCAACGAAGCAGATTAGAGTTATGGTGAAAGATTTACGAAAAATTCTTGGAGAATTAATTAGGGAAGAAATTAAATTTACAGGGGCTGGGAAGGTTGTTGAGACGAGGGTGAAATAAATTTAAGTTATCTCAAATTTATTCTTTAACATATCCAATCTTTCTTTAAATTTTAAGACCGAGTCGTCATCTTTATTCAAAATTTCTATTTTAATCTCAAGGGCTTTAATCAAGCCTCTTTCTAGTTCTTTGACGTGGTATCTTCCAAGATCTATATTATCATTTTCTAGGTCTTTTTCTAATTTTAGAAAATGTTTTTCAATTTCTTCTTTTAGACTTTGAGCCCCTTTTTTGATCCTTTTAATTCTTTTAGCCATTTTTCTGATAGATCAAGTAAATCTATAATCTCATCTGGAGAGATTTGAGACAATTCTTTTCCATCTTTTTTTATTCTAGAATAAGACGAATAAATCTTTTCTCCGGTTATTTTTATGAAATCGTTTCTGTTGTATAATCTATTTAATTTCAAACATTTTAATGTGTATAACTCTCTTAATCGCAATACGATTGAATAAACTACCCCGTCTGGGATATTTTTATTTTTATTTTTAAGAAGTTCAACCGTTTCTTTATTTATTTTTATAACACTTTCAATTTCTTTTAATACTTTTTGAATGTTTAAAGTTGATTTTTTTGAGAGGTATTTTTCTATTAATTCTTCATTAAGGAGTGTTTTTATCTCTTTAAGCATTGAAGCGTAATACAGATTAGACAAATTCTTTGCAAAGTTAGCTTCGGAGACCAACGTGATTTCGTAATTTTTATGTTTGAGCGATTTATTCACGCTTTTAGTGATAACTAAAATATCTCTATCACTCTCTGAATCATAATCAACTCTTGCATAGCTACCGTATAGATAAATGCCTTTAATCTGTTCATTCAATTTATTTTCAATTAAAATCTCTAAGATATCTTTTATCATTTCAACATTTGATGGGCTGAATAGAGTTACAACTACTTGCTTATTCAGCCAGCTTCTTGGCAGTAAAACTCCTGCTGAAGTTCCAAGTTCTCTGGTTTGTTTTACTATTGTTTCCATATTATAATATATTATAATAGTTTATTTAAATGTTTTTGTTGGGACGATTTGAGATCAGAATAAGGAATATTTGAATAGCACTCGCTCCGCGAAGACACCTACGGTTTCTTTCGCTTAATCTTCCCTTAAATTAGATAATGTCGCGAGTGTTATTGATTGCTCAGAAATTGCGATGCGGAGAACGGGGATTTTCTCGCTGGACGAACGGGAAGAAGATACTATGATTTTAATTGGGGATATGGGAATGAGATTAAATCTTAAAATTAAATAAATATAAAAAGGATAACATGTAATATTAATAATGGCTAAATATCCTTTTGGAAATAATCTAAATGTTGGTATTTTTGGAAATCCTTTTAATAATAAAAATAAAAGAGTAGCACCAACTTTTTCTCAGAAAAAAGCTATTTTAATGGAACAAAAGAATAAATGCGCTGAATGTAATAAATATTTGACTGGATCAATTCAATTCGATCATATTCAAGAACATAATAAAAAGGGCTTAACAACAACTTCTAATTTGAGGGCTTTGTGTGGTACATGTCATGATAAAAGACATCTTAGAGATAAAGCTAAACAAATTGATGAGAAAAGAATAAAAGAGAGTAAAAAAAGAAATAACCCCTCTTACAATTTATTATCGGGGAATATGGGTAAATCCAATAATCTTTGGAAACTTTAAATTCTAATCTCTTTCTTTCAATAAATTATTTAAACTCCTTTTTATACTTTTAAACATGATAAAAAAACCTGAAAATCAAAATCACGATTGTGTGTTTTGTAGAATAATGAATGGAGAAATTGTTGCGAATAAGATTTTTGAGAATGAGAACTTTATGGCGATACCCGATGCGAAGCCGAAAGTCAAAGGACATAGTTTAATTATTTCAAAGAAACATTTTGAAACCGTTCTTGATATGCCTGTGACTCTTGGTGGCGAGTTAGTCGAAGCGATTAAAGGAACTTCTCTTAAACTCATGGAAGAAAATAATGCTGAAGGATTCAACATAGTTCAGAATAATTTTAAGGTCGCGGGACAGATTGTTCCTCATGTTCATTTCCATATTTTTCCTAGAAAGCCAGGGGAAAAAGTTAGTTTTATGGATTGATTATTTTCTCTTTTAATAGTATAAATTTAGTCTTTGCTTCAATGTCGCAAAGTTATTAATTGCTCACAAATCCGACTCCGTCAGGATTTGTTCGCGGGACGGAATGATATTCAGAACAATTTTTTATTATGGGTGATTCTTGCAGTTGTAATTATTATGCCAAAGGGGAAATTATTTTTTGGACAATAATTCTTCTTTAACTTTGTGAGCATGATTTTTTTCTGAGATTAATGATAGTTTTTTTGAAGTTTTAAAATAAATAAATGTTGAAATTATTATCCCTAAACTATCAATGATTACATCGTCAAAAGAAGGATATCTTCCTAGGACAAAAGATTGGTGAATTTCATCAAGAATTGCGTAAGATAACGATACGATTAAAACTATGATGATCATTTTTTTTGTGATTTCTTTTTTATTTTTTATTGATGCAATGAGGAAGAAAGCAAAAAGGAAGAAAACGCAAAAGTGGTAAATTGTAGATTTTAGTTGAAATGTCTGTGAAGGAATTGAAATTGATTTTTGAGAGAGTGAACTTATCCAAAATATTTGAATAGCAATGAGGACGAAAAGTAGGACTGATAGCCATCTCTTTTTTTCTAAGGTTTTAAACATGAAACTGATATTTGGAGAGGAATAATAAGGATTTTTGTTGTAGGGAATAGATTTGCTCCCAAGTAGCTCAGAGATTGATGGCCCACAACAGCGATACTGAGAACGGGAATTTGTTCGCTTGACGACGGAGATAATGCGATGAGAAATTTTGAGAGGATTGCTTAGATTCCTTTTTAAAATAGCTTCGCTTCGCTAAGTCATTAACTGCTCGTAAATCCGACTTTGTCAGGATTTCCTTACGAACGACGAAAAAGATAGTCTGACAATTATTTTTAATTGTGGGTTATGGAAATTGGGTTAATTAGGGAGATTATTCAATTTAGAACAGGATTGCTAGGCTCCATCCCAAATTAAATTTTTTTGTGAGATTTTGTTTGTAATTTACTTGCCAAACACACAACTTCGAC
>PFCY01000063.1 GCA_002763085.1 Candidatus Pacearchaeota archaeon CG10_big_fil_rev_8_21_14_0_10_32_14
TAGCACTTACAGTAAAAGTTGAAAATAAAAATAGAACCACTATCAAGGTTAAACAAACGCTGATTTTTTTCATAGTTCACAAACAATGATTTGGGTATATAAGGATTATTATCGTCGAAGAATGGTTTTTTGTAGTTACTTAAGTCTAATGAAACAATTTAGCGTTTCTAAACATTATTTTGCGTTATGATGTTTCACAGACCACTTTAATCGGTCTTTGTCGACTATTATCATTCAAATTTGAATCAACACTATTTTGAGTCATAGCATTTACATTAACAGTATAATCTCCAGGTGAAACATCAATCATGACATTTTCTGAAAAACTTTTAGATTTAACAGGATTGATTATTTTTTCATCATTAAAATTAATATTTCCTATATTTCCATTAACCTTCACTCTTTCTGATAGATCTCCGATATTCATTACATTTACGCTGATAATATAATATTTATTACATTCAAGAGTTGCTGTCTCATCCATTAAGTATACATTATTTGAAACATCTTTAATTGAAATTCCGTTAACTCCATATTGTATCGTCGAATCTATTTTGACATCATGCTTTAATTTGCCCATAGAATAATCAACACAATTATCAAACAACAACTCTGCATCGCTTTCCCAATGATTCGTTTCAATAATCCCATAGAAACATCTTCTGACTGAGCTGTTCGAAAAAGATGTATTATCTTCTAAATATGCAACCACATCTCCAAGATAATGGCTTCCGCCACTATACACTTTAGCTACAGTTATTACGTTTTCTTTGACATTTTGATTGGATAGATATAGATAAGACATTGCAGGACTTCCTTGACTGAAACTTGATGAATCATAAACTTTAAGTTTATCATCATTGTAAACAACTCTTAGTGGGGAATTTGCCGCATATCGAGATACTTTATCTTTTACAAAACCTAAATAGTCTGCATTATAATTATTCATTAAAATCACATTTCCATTTAATGGAATATGGTTTATATTCCGCAATTTTCCTTTTCCTATCAAGATTACATCATAATCTTCAAAATCAGTCATAGGAATTTTATTGTCAGTTATTATCTTTACATCCAGATTTTTATTATCCAAAAAAAGCAATATGTTTTCATCGATAAAATTAGTATTTTTAACAACATATACCACTTTACCTATTATGGTTCTATTTACCAAAGTATCATTAAGTGTCGAATTTGTTGAATTTCCTCCAGTGATGTTTAGACCAATACCATCTCCAAACACTAAAGCATTTATACATGTCAGTGCTATAGATAAAGCAACAAAAGTTATTAACAAAACAAAATTTATTTTTTTATTTTCCATCTTAAACCACTGCTCCACAGCTTTGTGGTAATGTTCCTGGTTTCCATATGCCATTTGGTTCATCGACATACCAGTTTCCAACTTGACTGCATACGGGTTTAACATTTTGTTCTGGAATAAAATTTCCATTGAACTGACCCCAATCGTGAGTTGGTCCAGCTTCATACCATTGATGATTATAACAGATTATATGCTTTTCAGCAAATCCTCCGTCCCAGTAATTGCACATATATTCATTATTGAATCCAGTATACAATACCTGACTTACTCGAGTATCATAATATTCACAATCATAATTTGCATTTGGATCATATGGCGCACACTCTGGATTACTTTCGTTGTCATCATCTGGATTTGAACATCCTGGATCTTGCATATCTATTAGTCCGTCGTTATCATTGTCTATCTTATCATTGCATTGTCTTGTATCGGGACAAGAGTATAGTTCAATATCTACGTATCCTCTATTGTCATTTATTGGTTGATCATCAATGAATATCCAAATATTTCCGCCATTATGATAAAATAATGCTTTCTTGCCGACACCCTCATTAATTGCCTGTTGTTTTGTAGCAAAGAAATATCTTCCAAATTTAGTTCTAGTAAGTATTCCGTCATCGTCGTAAACAACATTAGCTGAACTCTCCCAAGTCATTCCAGGACCACCACCGAATATTGCCGTGTTGACATTATCATTGCTCCATCTTGAAAATGCTTTATCTCTTATTCTAGTTATGTATGTTCCTTTAGGAATATTAAAATTGTTCCTCAACTTATTTCCCGATTGATCAAGAAGTGGAGAGTGCACATTAAGTGGACTTATTCCGGCCTGAGTATTTGCATCATATTGATTTACAGTGTTGCTCGTGCTGTTCGCCACTAATCTCGTCACTCCAAAGAATACTGATTGACCAGTAGGACAAATATTGTCTCTTTCATCGTCGTCTGTAGGTGAATCACATCCTTTATCATTAGGATAATCTATCAACAAATCTCCGTCGTTATCTTTTCCATCACTACACTCAGGATTTTCCTTAGACACGCACATTCCATTTGCGCAGATCTCAGTATTATCACAATTATCATTCACAAGAGGTTGAGTATTACTTGAACAATAACTCTGCGGAGTATTTGGATTATTACATAAATACGCCGTATAATTTCTTGCTACGCTATCTGAATCAAGACAATAATTCAATCCGACATAGCCGTTCGTTCCACAATCCGAATTCTTTTTACATGTGATTATATTATGTTCACAATGAGCTGTAGGATTAGGCACGCACATGTCAGAAGTTAAAGGATTATTATCCTCACAATCTTGAACTAATTGAGGTCCTGCTGAAACATCACAATAACTGTTCAAAGTGCCCGGGCTTTTACAAATCGAAGTCTGATATGTCTTATAGATATCATTTGCGTAACAAAATTCACTTCCCATAAATCCTGTTATTCCACAATCATTATTTGTTAAACAGTTAACTTCAGTATTTCTACAATAACTATCAGGCGTTCCTGCGAAAATACATTGATCAACTGTTCTCATATTATTATCATTACAATCTGCATCTATGTAACATTCTATCGGGGCATTACAAACTCCATTATTACATTGCTCTTGAGCTGAACAATCATCAACAACTTG
>PFCY01000056.1:0-8436 GCA_002763085.1 Candidatus Pacearchaeota archaeon CG10_big_fil_rev_8_21_14_0_10_32_14
GGTATAGTCAATAATCAACTTCGTTTGACCGACTTCACGTAATCATACCCCGCGGCTCTGCTGCGACTGGGTCGTTGATTTTGGATTGTAATCGGACTTCAAATTTTGCTTTTAATCTTATTAACCATCTGCATTTTATATCTCATTATAAAGTACAATACATTAGCAAATTAATGCTAATCAGTTTTAAATGTTTTTTATCCTAAATCAAAATCCTTTTAAACTGATTTTACTCAAAAATTTAATGAGTTATTCCGAATCAGGATTTTATCATCTAGGATTTGATGTTGGAACCGAGCGGGTTCATTCAGCTCTAATAGATGAGGAAGGGGCGTTATCACGAGTTTATCCCTCAAGAAATCATTTTGGAAATCCGTCTTCTGTAATTAATGATGTATTGAATGATGCGAGGGAAAACGGTCTGGAAGAAAAATTGAGGATTTCTTTTACTGGAAGTGGAGGAGAGATTTTTGCTGATTCAACAAATTCAACTTTCTTTCATGACACCGTAACAATTCCATCAGGCGCAAGTTATCTAAGTCCGTCCGCTTCTTATGTTTTTCACATCGGAGCAAAAGATCCATATTTCTTTGAAACATCATCAATCAATCTTAACGAAAAACTTAGATTATATATTCCAGATAGCTCAACAGGAACAAAATGTGGTGGCGGATCCGGAATGCTTATAACAAAACAATGCCGGCGATTTTTCGAAAACGAAGTTCCTTTCGAAGTCGATCCACAGGCTCATATTGAACTTATGTATCAAAAAGCATACGAACTCGCGATTCAAGCAGATAAAGAATTAGACGTCGGTGGAAGATGCGGTGTTGTAATTCAATCAGATATGATACATTTACAGAATTCTGGAGAACAAATAAAAAATATAATTCGAGGAATGTTTGAGCGAGTCGCACGCAATTATAAAACTGATGTAATAAGAGTTCGATCACTCGATCCTGAAAAACTAGGTGTTATGACGGGTGGCGTTGCATCAAACGAATATATTCTTAGAATGCTTCGTAAACATCTCGATCTTCCAATAGAATTATCTCCATATCATTCAAGTGTTGGAGCAATAGGAGCCGCATTAAAATCAAGGGAATCTGGTTCATCTTCAATTTTCATCTCAAGTGGCCTCGACACAATTTTAAAATCAGAGAAAGAAGGTATATCTTACGTCGAGCCTTTAAGTTCTGTTTTGTCAAAGATAAATATTGTCGATGATATTGACGATTTTGAGAAATATAAAAATCTCTCTATTTCAAGATCAAGATTTTCAAATTTACTTAATCCGCAAGTTGTAATGGGAGTTGATGGTGGATCGACAACAACAAAGACAGTTGTATTATCTGCTGAAAATTTAGAGACGATCGCCTCGGGCATTACATCAACACATGGAAAACCCCTTGAAGCTGCCCAATTATTATTTGGACAGATGAGAGAAGTGTTTAAAGATAGCGTCGATATCAGAGCCGTTGCATATACTGGATCGTCCGGATCTTTTTATCACAAACTATTTACAAAACCTTCAAATAACGGTCACGCATCGATGGACTTAATCAAAGACGAAATAACTTGTCATGCTTATGGTGTAAAACATTTTAGGCAAGACGTCGACACTATCTTTGAACTTGGCGGTCAAGATGCAAAATTCACAGTTTTCAATAACGGATCTGTAAAAAAATCTAAAATGAATTTAAGTTGCATGGCTGGAACAGGACAGACAATGGAAAATATGATGAAAATGATTGGATTAAATTACGATACATTTGAAGAATATGCTCTCAGAGCGACAAGAACTCCAGTTGTCGACGATACTTGCGGAGTTTTTACTGAAGCTGCAATCGCAAAACTAATAACTCTCGGACTTCCAAAAGAAGAAATCGCAGCAGCGATCGCTTACGGATTCATCGGTGGATATGTAAACAAATTTGTTGGAAATGAATCTACTGGAAATTGCATCTCTGCTCAAGGTGGCCCATTTAACAATAGAGCATGTCTAGCCGCTCTCGCACTTCACACAAATAAACAAATCAATGCATTTCCACATCGGCAATTATTCGGCGCTTATGGCGCCGCGTTGATCGCGCATCAATCATTGCAAGAATCATTAAAAGAATAAAATGGTAGAAGAAAAGACTTATCACGAAATTCCAACCTCACAGTTCAGAGGTTTTTCATTAGCCGACGCTACTTTTGAGAAATCAAATTCAAATTGCAGTGCTTGCGTCGATGACTCATGCGGAACAAGAGATTGTATGTTGCAAGTTTATAGTTTTGGTGAAGATCGAGTTGTCTCTGGAGGAATTTGTCCAAAAGGAAATACTGCCAAGGTAACAAAGAAAGCCCCTAATTACGTCAACACTTACAATTCTATGTTAAACTCAAGATTAGAATCATTTACCGTTCCATTAAGCGAAGATGGAGATTTAGAAAAAATTTTAATTCCGAGAAGTTTGACATTCTTGAACGAAAAAGGAATTTTCTATTCTGCATTATATAATCATCTAGGTTTTGAAGTTTCAATTTCTCCTGAATCTAACGACGACATTTCAAATTTAGGCAGAGTTCATTCTCATTCAGAATCATGTTATCCAGTGATATTAGCTCATGGTCACGCTGCATATCTTAAAGGATATATGAGAGAAGGATTAGACAAATTACTTTTAGTTAATGTAATTGGAGCTTTTGATGGAGAAACAAAAACGACCTTCTGTCCATATGTTGGTTCGGCTGGAGATGTTATCAAAGGGAATATTAGTTTATCAAATGATGAGGTGCTAACTCCAATACTTCGTTTTAACGATCCACATCATTCTCTTGATGAAGCGATCCATAAAGAGTTACAAAGAGTTTATGGAAAAAGATTTCCTCTCATAGAAGTTAAAGACGCGGTAAAATTTGCATTAGGGGAACAAGAAAAATTCCTCGACGAAATTCACGAGAAAGGCGAAGCGATTTTGCAAAGACTTAAAGAAAGAAATCAGCCGGTTTTTATTGGAGTTGGAAGAGGCTACACTGTTTTAGATGATAAAGCAAGTTCAAAAGTTCATGATTTGTTTGCTTCTCAGGGACTTCATTTCATTCCATCTTTTTTCTTAAGACAGCCGGTTGATAAAAACGTCGACGAATTTGTTGACAATATGTATTGGCTTCAAGGAAGAAATATGATAATGTATAATCTTCGCGTAGCTCAAGATCAAAATTTATATCCCGTTAGAGAAACAAACTTTAATTGCGGAGCAGATTCAATAATACTTGTCCATGAAGAGAGGATAATGAAACAAGCAGATAAACCGCATCTTGTTCTAGAGACCGACGGGCATAATAGTAATGCGCAATTTGGCACAAGGATCCTTGCAAACAATGAAGTTGTAAATAAACATCATGCCTCAAAATATCAATCCCCCCCAATAAATAAAATTTCAAATTCCCCCTTTACAAATCCTAAAGATAGGATTATTGGAATTCCTTATATGGGAGATGTCACTCAAGTTCTTGCTTCATCGATGAGAGCCGCAGGACTTCAAGCTGAAGTGATGCCTACTCGAACAGAAAGATCAAAAGCTCTTGCAAAAAAATATGTAACAACAAATTCATGTCGTCCTTTAGCATTTCAAATAGGCGATCATCTTGCATGGATCGAATCATTGAATGAAAGAGGAATAGATCCAAATGAAAAAGCCGCCCTATTTCTTCCAAAAGCAAAAGGCCCATGTAGATTTGGTCAATACTCTGTCGTATTAAGACAATTTTTAGACGATGAAGGATATAGTGAAGTTCCTATGTTCGATCCAAGTACGTCAAGCGATTATCTCGACGTTGATTTAGATAAAAAAGATATAAAGACAATAACCGCTCTTTCATTCAAAGGTGCATTTGCTCACGATCTTCTTGAAAGCGCGCTTCTTAGGACTCGCCCTTACGAATTAACTGAAGGTCAAACAGATTCACAATATAATAAGTCACATATAGAATTAACAGATATGATTGAAACAAATCCTTCTTTAAAAGTTCTAAAAAATTTTATGAAAGAGCAATACAAATCTTTTGTATCAATTCCGATTTCTCAAGAGAGACACCCTCTTGTTTTGATGAACGGAGAAATTTTTGTAAGATGCCATCCGCAGGCAAATCAAGATTCTATTAAAGCTCTCGAAGAACACGATTTGGAAGTGATGCTCTCTCCAGTTTCAAGTTGGATCAGATACATAAATCGCATGTCCTTGGGAGACGCTTGGCAAATAAATGATTTTTCAAAGTTATGGAAGTCATCAATTAAAGGCGCTTATATGGAATATGTTTCACATGATTTACAAAAAACATTTGGATCATTTTTAGAACGAAGAGAATTTCACCACCCATTCGATTTTGTCGCAGCAATGGAAAAAGATATGATCTATCATCACGATGTTGGAGGCGAGTCTGTAGTAACCGTTGCAGAAACTTACGCATTCATGGACGGACGATTGGACGTAGATGGAATTTATCATGTCGGGCCTTTAGGTTGTATGCAAGAGACTGTTGCAACATCAAGGATAATGTCGCTTCTTCAGACAAACAAAAAATCAAAAAATTCGGACGATAAAAAAATAACTTTAGTTCCATTCATTGACGCGGTTTTCGGCGAAACTCAACTTCCAAACTTAGATTCTCAAATTGCATTATTCGCTCAAAACTGTCATCTTAGAAAAGAAATAAGAGAAAAAGGATAATACTTCATATTTACCTATTCTAATTTGGTTTATATTGATTAAGATTTGTTCCAACTGATGGACTATAATATGTACACCTAACACACATCCCATAACATGTTCCTGGTGATAACTAGTAATATCCTAAACACGAACAATCCTTTATTACAGGTAGTCCCTTTTCAAGAACAGGACAATCACATTTGTTACCATTTAGCCTAAGAAATATCATTAAAACCAAAATTGCCCCAATAATTATTAAAAGAATTATCTTCTAATTTATCTCCATCTAATTTTATTTTTTATTGTTTTTTATTTCTTCTCGCCCGATTGAATCTTAACGCCAAGTTGTTCAAGCGCTTTGATATGTCCTTGTAAGAATTGATCAACAACTTGAACCATCTTTATGAGTTCGTTTCTTTCATTGATTAAAGTATTAAGCGCGCCTTTATGAAATCCGATCTGTTCGTCTCTTGACATCTGCCCCTGTCCTTGACCTTGATTTGGATTTCCTTGCGGAGCTTGATTTGTTTCAGGTTTTTTTGGTGGCATGATTATATTAAGAAATTTATAGTTTTAAATGTTTTGATTAAATTGATTTATCACTTTGTCTTTTTCCAAAATAAAGTAAAGCACATATTACATTATCACAACAATTTAATTTAAATAAACTTTCTTTAATGAAAAGATGAATGAAGAGTTTGATTCAAAAATATCAAGAAGAAATTTTCTTAAAACCAGTTCTGCAGCTGCAACTTTACTTGCAAGTGGAATTTTTTCTTATGCCACGCCAAGAGATTTAGAAAAAGAAAAAGCAAGTTGCTTTCGGCAATTAACTAGGGATATCGAGTATGATATAATAGATAATTTTGGAGAATTTAAAAGAAATACGGGAATGAATGGCTCAGCCTGGTATTCGTCAAATCCAGACGAATTTTATTTTGAACATTGGCAAACAGGTTCTAGAGGGGAACTAACAAATGATCACATTATTGCTTCGGCTTCTCTAAGAGGCGAACCAACTCAAATAGCAAACCCTATTGCTTATGTACCATTTTCTCCATCGATGTGCGTTAGACCAAACTTTCATGATCTCATGCATACTATTGACGGGGAAAACATTGTATTTTTTGGTTACCCAAATTTAAGAGAAGCTGATAAGGTTGTTTTATTCATGATTGATCCGAGCGAAATTTTGAAATCTGGAGTTCCAATAACTGATGAATGGAAAGACGATAGAGTTAAAAAAATTGTTTATGATGATCCACGTCATTTAGATTACGAACATAGTATTCAAATATGGGATCCAACTGGTTTTGGTTATCATGAAGGGAAATTTTATGGAGTACAACCTTCTATAAGTCGAAGCCCATTCTCACTATCTCTAGACGGGACAATAGAAGAACTAGATATCTTTCCACAAGAACTCCAGAAGAGACTGTTAAGAAAGTATGATCTCATTAAAGAACTTCACTCTATTAATAGACCAAAAACCTTTTCACATATGATATCAGACTATAAAACTGACGATCAGGGCAATGTAACAAAATTATTGTTTATTAAAAATAGTAAAGCGGTGTTTGAATTTGATTATCAAAGATATAAAGAATTAATGAAGAGTTAATTTTTCCTCTTTGTTTGTAAAATCAAAATTTATTCTAAGGCAAATCTCTAAGCAAGCAAATTTTACGAATCAGAAATTTCTTTAAAATTTAAATTATTCTAAAAGCAGTTACATGCGATGAATCAACAACATAAACATATTTAAGAGATTTATCTCTTTTAAGTGAGCTATATTCTTCTATTGCTTTTTCTAGATCATGACCCGTCATCATTCCCTTAACAGTAAAAGATTCGGATGATGAATGTAGAGCAGAATTTGCTGGTGTGTAAATCTTACCAACTAAAGAACTTCCGCAGCTTAGTCTTAAACCAACCTCATGATCATGAAATTTTTCTAATGTTTTATAATCCATTAAATTACTTAAGAACTTGATTTTAAGATTAATTATTCTAAAGAATAAGATTAATTTCTCATCTCTCTTCTAGAAGACTCAACTACAGAATCTAAAGTGATATTAGAATTGATTGGAAGTGGTGTTTTAATTTGTCCTGAATATTTTCTAGCTAATTGCATTGCTTCTTTTCTGTCTTTAGCATAAAATTTGTGTCTGACTTGAGACTTATCATCAAACCATCCCCCACCTTTTACAAAACCACTATGGACATTAAAAGTCGCTTCGTATTGCTTAAAAAGTTCTAGATTTACTGTATCATAAGCAGGATTCTTTAATCCAAGTTCTCTTTTATGATTTCTAGCTATTTCTAAAGCTTCATCTTCCTTTGCTTCGAAATTCCATACGATGGTTCGTTCTCCTAAATTCAATACATTCTGTCCTCTATAATCATGCTCTTCCACATCATATATTGCTTGGTAATTTTGTTTTGCCATTTTGCGTTTTCGCCGGTTGCAGGACCGTGTACTCCGGTAGCAACATGGTGGTTTTAATTTGCCACAGAGAATACCTTCTAAAATCTAGATTATAAACCTATGCTTAACAATTGTTAACTAGAAAATTGTGTAGGTTAGTGACTTATTTCACCACCTATAATTCATAATGTTTTTTATGTCTTCTAAACTGAAAATAAACTTTAGCAGGGGTTAATCCTCGAATGCTTTGATGAGGTCTTTCATGATTCTATCTCATTCTCCAAGCTTCTAGATCATTATTACAGTATGATAATTCTCTCTTTATTGTCTGTTGAATTGCACTTACCTTTCCAACAGTTGTAGGCTTATGAACTCCCGAACGAATGTGAATAATATTTTGTTTCTCACACCATTTATCAAATTCACTCTCTTTACTCGTACCTCCAAATTCTGATCCATTGTCCGTCAATATCTCTCTTGGTTTTCTATGTATGGCTATTGCTTCTTCTAAAACTTCAATTACCTTTACTGTAGTCATATGTTTGAACTTTTTTATTATTACACAATATCTTGAACAATCATCTTCAACTGGAAGAACCCAGTCTCCATCATCCATTTCAGTTCCGTCGAGTTGCCACATTGAATTTGGATTATCTCTTTCAAATCTTACCCATTTCAATCTTGTACCTTCCATCTTATTTCCCCTCGATAAACCCCCCTTCTTTATTATCTTTTTAATGAATGATTCTGACATAACAATTCCTTTTTCTTCAAGTTTAATTCTTATCTGATGTGAGCTGTAACCTGTTTTGTTTCTTAGAGATATGATTTCTTTTCTCTCTTCATTAGAGAATTTGTAACGGATCGTTTTTGGTTTAGTGGATTTATCTCTTAAGTCCCAATTATCAGATTCCATTCTTTTTCTCCATCCCTTCGGCGTTCTTATCGTGACTTCATAATCATATTTTTCTTTCAATACCTTTTTACATTGAGAATAAGAATTTCTTGATAATCTTAGTCTGAAGAATTCTCTCCGGATAGCATCTTTCTTCATTACATCAGACTCAACTTAAAGATTAAATATTACTGGTGAAAAATGTGTGTGTCCTACACATGTTAACTAGAAAATAGTATCTCTTAACTATAAAATGATAAAAGCCTCTGCCGGGATCCGACCCCGGGACCTCGAGTTTACGAAACTCGCGCTCTAACCAACTGAGCTACAGAGGCATTCACTTTCCTATGTAGCTCCTCTTTTTATATCTGGCTAGCCAGGTAATTAAGGAAGATTAAGCGAAAGAAACCATT
>PFCY01000056.1:8506-23242 GCA_002763085.1 Candidatus Pacearchaeota archaeon CG10_big_fil_rev_8_21_14_0_10_32_14
AAGGAAGATTAAGCGAAAGAAACCATTGGTGTCATCGCAGCTACAGAGGCATTCACTTTCCTATGTAGCTCCTCTTTTTATATCTGGCTCCAGCGAGACTCTCTTAGGAGAGGTTGTGAAGGGGAACCTTAGGTTCCTCCTATGAGCTACGGAGGCATGCCAATTCTTCTAAAGCCAAACTACTATCTATTATAAATATGGCGGAAAGAAAGTCCCCCCATACTAATTGTGAATTGAATGTCTTGATTGAGTTCGCATTCAGACTTAAATTAATTCTTCCATTAAATCCATAAAACTCTCTGGATTATTAATTTTGGTATCAGAGACCATTATTTGAGTATTACCACCCAATTTATACTTACCAAAGTTATCGAAATTGACCCTTTTTATTGAAAAAGAAACAAAATTATATCCAAGAGCCACTGAAGCGGTTAGAGGATCGTGAAGGGCTGGCCAAATACCTCTCCTTTGATAATAATCCTTTAGATGATTAAATAAAATTTGGTGATTTGTAGTCTTGCCCTCTTCAATTTTTTTGTATAGTTTGGAATTTGGACTTACTCTAATAGAGTCATTAATGGTTGTGTGAGTTCCAACTACTTTCATCTTCTTTAAGCCGAGCTCATAAACATATTTAGATGCTAACGGATCAGATTCCATATTGGTTCCTCCCCCAATGTACTCATCTGCCCCATTAATAGACAAACCCATATGGATCACTTCAAATTTATCTATATATTCAGGATAAGTTTTTAGAAACTTTGCAAGATTGGATAATCCTTGTATTACTAACCAAACCACTTCTTCATTATTATCAATAATATTCTTTATTCTTTCTAAATAATTATTAGAAATGTCTGAATGAAAACCCCCTATATACCTATCACAATAAAAATTAATATGGCCTGTATTCTCTCCTTCTAAAGACTCAACACTACTGTTTCTCTGATTATCTAATATCATTTTTGCAAATAATGCTCTATCAATAGAATGATTATTACCAGAGACTAGTAATTTTAAGTTGGTATTTGACGAATTAAGTAGCATCAGTAATGCGAAAAAATCATCTGGATTTGTTCCAATATCATGGTCTAAGATTATAGATTTCTTTTCCATATATTTTTATCTATAAAATTAAGAATATATAGTTTGTTATAATTCTAAAAAACTTTATGAAAACTTTTGTTCACAGATATTATAAATTTTCCATCCCATTTACTCGGTGGAAAATTTGCTATCTTTACCGCCCTGAACTTTTTTGACCCTTCAGGTTTAGCTACGGAGGCGTATTGATGATGTATAACCCAAAATCGCCATTATATAACTTATCAAATTTTTCGTCAAATTTAATTTGCGAAAAATTTGCTTTTTTCCTTAAAACGCCTTTAAGGCGTTTTACTTTTCAACCATAGCATTTATTAAATATTCTTTCTAAAACTACCTATGGATCAATCAAAAAAATTAATCGCTGAACTATTAAAAAAATTGAGTCATTTCTCAAAATTATCTCAAGAAGATATTGAATCCTTAATTGAAGTTCCTCCTTCTCCAGAAATGGGAGATTACGCCTTTCCTTGCTTTTCTCTTGCTAAAGAATTAAAGATGAATCCTATCTTAATAGCGACTAAAATAAACTCCGAAATTTCTTCTTCCAAATTACCAAACTATCTTGAAAAAATAGAAACTAAAGGAGCTTATCTAAATTTTTTCCTAAACAAAGAAAAATTATCGACTTCAACTTTAGAAGAAATAAAAAAACAAAAAGATAAATATGGCTCGTCGCAAGAAGGTAAAGGAAAGACGATTGTCGTAGAATTCTCGTCTCCCAATATTGCAAAACCTTTCGGGATCGGACATTTGCGTTCAACCATAATCGGTAATGCGATTTCGTATATCTCGCAGTTCAACGGTTACAAAGTTGTTAGAATGAATTATTTAGGAGACTGGGGTACTCCATTCGGGAAAATTATAGAAGGTTACATCGAGTTCGGCGATGAAAAAAAATTAAAAGCCGATCCTATAAAACATTTACTAGACATTTACGTTAAAACATCAAAATCAGAAAAATACGAACAATTAGGAAGAGATCGTTTCAAACTCCTAGAACAAGGTGATAAAAAAACTCTGGCTTTGTGGAAAAAATTCAGAGAACTAAGCATAAAAGACTTTGAAAAAGTCTACGGACTTCTTAATGTGAAATTCGATGATTTCTCTGGAGAATCATTATACGATAAAAAAATGGGAGACGTCGTAAAATTGATCGAAACTAAAAAACTCTTAGTTGAAAGCGAAGGAGCAAAAATAATCGATCTTGAAAAATATGATTTAGGAGTTATTCTCATAAAAAAAAGCGACAACTCCACGCTTTACGCAACGCGAGATTTAGCTGCCGCAATTGATCGTCATCAAAAATACAACTTCAATAAAATGTTCTATGAAGTCGGTCAAGAACAGCAATTACATTTTAGACAGATTTTCAAAGCTCTTGAATTGCTGGGATATGATTGGGCAAAAAACTGTACTCATGTAAGCCATGGACTTTATCTTGACGCTGACGGAAAAAAATTCGCAACAAGAAAAGGGAAAACAGTATTCATGGAAGATATTTTTAAAGAAACGCAAGATCTTGTTAAAAAGGAATTATCCAAAAGAGAAAAGCTCTCAAAAAAAGAACTCGAAGACCGATCTCTAAAGATTACAAGAGCAGCAATAATCTATGGAGACTTGAAAAATTACAGAGAAAATAATATGATCTTTGATATAGATAGATTCATCTCTTTCGAAGGAAACACAGGCCCTTACTTATTGTATTCTTACGCAAGAGCTTCTTCAATTATAAGAAAATCAAAATCAAAGAATAAAATAAAGATTGACCATCAAGAAGACTCGTCAAAAGAAAGTCAGAATCTTCTCATAAAAAAACTTTCTGAATTTCCTGAAATTGTGTCAAAGGCAAATAAGGATAGCGATCCATCGCTCGTCTCAAACTATTCTTACGACCTCGCAAAATTATTCAACGAATTCTATCATTCTTCTCAAGTCATAGGTTCAAGCGATCAAGATTTCAAGATTAAAATTGTTGAATCGTTCAGGCAAGTCTTGAAAAATTCTTTAGCGCTTTTAGGAATTGATGTTATTGAAGAGATGTGAAATGAAATTATTCAAGACTATATTTCAATTCCAAAATAGAAAAAGGAGGCATTCTTATTTCAATATCCATCTTTTCTATTTTTTCCAGAGGGGATTGCCAATATTGATCAATGAGTTTATTCTGCGATAAAACTGATTGATAATGGATTTTCGAATCTTCTGAAAAAGGAAAATAATAATCTAAGGAATTATCACTCAAAGCTACAGACCTCGCCTTAAGCTCCGGATCAAAACAAACGACAATATTTCTTGAATTATCCATTCCAATAGAAATTTTAAATTTTGAAACGGGATTATTTACTTGTGAACTTATCTCAAAATCAAGCATTTTCCCGTCAATACATGAATCAACATCGTATCTCAAAAAAACATACGCATTATCTTCGTTTCTGTTATAAAGATGCCAAACCCCTCCCGATATAAAACTTTCAATGAATGTCGAATTACTGTTTTCATCAAATTCTATAGAAAAATTAGAATTATCTGGAATTTCATCCCCATCATAATCAGTCATTTCAATGATCTTCCTTTGTTCTTCAATTTTATCTTTATCTAGTTTCTTAACGGATGTTTTATCAGATTTAACTTCTTCAAATCTATAAAAAATATCATCAAGAGTAAATTCTCTCACGTTTGCAGAAGCAGATATTGAAATCAATGCGCTTGTTGCAATCAAAGAAGCTAAACTTTTTCTCATGAAAATCTTTATGAACAAAGTTTTTAACGATTTCTATTCCAGTTCATTACTGCTCCGACAAGCATTCCAATTGCAATGTATATTATCCAACTATAAGCAAAATCAAGGTTATCTCCATAAGTATGAAAAAGATGCAAACTCCTCGTCGGAAAAACACAAAAAACATAACTTCCAGTTCCATAACCTTTACAGAACATAGTCAAAAATAAAAAATCAAATATCTCAAGAAACAGCGTAACTCCTCCGAATATAATTCCACTTCTTAAAAAAGCAGGTAATTTTTTCCACGATTCTTTCTTCGATGACTTTAATTTCATTCACAAAAAGAATTAAGTTTATTTTATATAATTAACTGATTTTGATTATTAGATTTGAATCTGATTAGTCTGGCACAAAGAGTACTTCACGATATATTCTTTCCCTTTCTTGCTGGCACTGACACTCTTTCATATAATCCCACTGTTTCTTTTCAAACAAATCTGTTACTTCTTTTATACTCTCTTCTCTCCGGCTCTCTTTTTCTTGTTCTTCCATAATTCTTAAGAAATCTTTTGCCGCTTCATCTCCCGAACTTTCTTTTATGCTTTCATAAACTTCTTTTCTCTGATTCGGATTTAAATATCTTACAGCTTGAGGATCACTCTTGATATATCTATATCTTTCGGAGCAACTCAAATCGAGAGGATGACGTCGTAATTTCCCTCCAAAATATCTCATTCCATCAAGTGGCATAAAAATTATATCAAAAAGCAATTTATATAGTTTGGTTAGAAAAAGTATGGATTAATAATCTCTTCTCACCGCTTTCATATCACGCCACGCCAAATCAAATAATTGTTCAAGCGCGCCAGCAAAAAATTCAGTATTAATCCAAACACCAATATCATAATTTGGATGGAATTTATCATCATCGAGAAGCATGAACATCAATTGATTGCCATCAATGATAATGAATCTTGCTTTCATGTTCTCCATATTTCTGACATCCGCAACTTTAGAGAAATCTTTTGCAATCTTTACATTATCTTTAGTTATTGGAGCAGCAATCCTTATCTTAACCCCTCTTTTTTTGACTTTTTCAAGAGTTGGCATTATCGCCTCAAACTTTCTTGATAAACCTTCTTTGGTTGTAACGATTGTGATTGACTTTTCTGCATCCCCTATCATCATATCTAGATGATTGTAAAGATTTTGTCTTCCCCGCAAAGATCCAGACATATCAGTTGGCTCGACAAACTTAATTCCTTGTGTAAATAAAGTATTAAGTTCACTTAGAACATCATCTCCCTTTAATGTTTCAAGCCTCTTTGATTTCTCTTGAGCATATTTCATCAAATTTTTTTTAACCCTCTCAACAACTTCTTCAGGTTTTAACGCAACAAACTTAATTGGCTTACCGAGTCTCATAATGATGAATCCTTTTTTTTCTAAACTTTCAAGTATATCATAAGTTCTCGATCTCGGTACGTCAGAAATATTACTCAACTCTCCAGCGGTAGAAGTCCCTCTTGATAACAACGCAGTCCAAACTTTTACTTCGTATAAATTTAAATCGAATATCTTTCTTAATCTGCTTAAAAATTCTTCTCTTACGATCATTTTCCTATTTTTTGATTACTCTTTTTTATTTTTAAAGATTGTTATGGTCTAAAGGTAAACTTATTGGATTACTACCAGGTAGTTAATAACATGCAATTCTATTTTTCATCAATCGCAATCATGCCTTTATTTCCTTTAATGTCAAAGGAGGTTTTGTTTTTAAATGTTTCCTTCAGCGTGGTGACAATTTTAATGTTTTTTGAATTTGTTCTTTCAGCGACGGCCTTTTTTTGACTTTCAATATAATCTTTCATTTTATTATCAGTGATTTCAACATATATGTCGACAATATCGCTTTTATTCAGACCAATTTTTTTTCTGAATGCCTGAATTTGCCGGCTCAATTCTCGGCCGTAACCTTCTGCTTCAAGCTCAAAATTCATTGTTTGGTCAAATTCGACTAAATTAAATTCAATTTTTTTATCAACCTCAATTTCAATTCCTTTTACATTTAATTGATTCTTTATTAGTTCTAAAAATTCTTTATTTATTTCATTTTTTGAAATTATTTTAGCGGATTTTAACGGCCATTTCAGTCCAACTTTTATTTTATCTCTTTCTGCCAGGCCTCTTTCAACAATTTCCATTACATTTCTCATCTCTTCATCAATTTTTTTATCAATTTTTTTCTTTTCAACTTTTGACCAGTCTGAAAGATGGATAGATTTCCCAAATTTATCTCTAAAATAAAATTCAGTGATGAATGGACAGATAGGCGAAATTAATTTAAGACAATCCACAACAATATTTTCTATAATGTCTTTAACAACTTTTTCACTTTCTCTATCTCTTACAATCTTTATGTATGTTCTAGAAAAATCATTGACTAAAAACTGCTCATAAAGTTCTATAACTCCAGAAAAATCATAATTATTATATGCTTTTGTAATTTCTTCGGATGCAAAATTAAATTTTGATAATATCCATTTATCTTCTACTCTAAATTTTCCCTTTTCACTTCCGCCAAGATTTCCAGTGTATTTTATTACATTTTCAAGGATAGTGAATGTCTGTCGTATCTTTTTGAACTCATTTTCATCAAAAGAAAAATCCTCTCCTCGAGATATTTTTGCAAAATAATATCTCAAATAATCACGCCCATATTTTTCTATTATCTCTTGAGGTGAAATTATATTTCCGAGAGACTTAGACATTTTTTTCTTTCCCAAATCAAGGACCATACCATGCACAAGAATGCTCTCAAATGGCTTTTTTCCGTATCTCATCTGCGATAATATTATCTCTGAATTCCACCATCCCCTAACTTGATCTTTTCCTTCTAAATTTAAATCAGCAGGCCAAAACTTTTTGAAAAGTTTATCTTCTCGAGGATAATTCAATGCCGCCCAGCTGGATACTCCGCTGTCAAACCAAACATCTAAAACTTCGCTTACTCTTTTCATCTTTCCATCGCATTTTTTACATTTCCAAGTTATTTCATCAATCTCGGGTTTATGTATTTCTTTGACTTTCTTTGAAGAAATCTTTTCAAGTTCTTTGACGCTTCCCACAACAACTTTCTCGTCGCAGTCTTTACTATCACACATCCATATTGGAAGTGGTGTTCCCCAATATCTATTTCGAGAAATCGGCCAATCAGATATTCCTTCAAGCCAAGCTTTCATCCTAAGTTTCATATATTTTGGATGCCAATCAACTTTTTCATTTGAGGATATTAACTTTGGCTGAACTTTGTCTATTTTAAAAAACCATTGAGGAATCGAAACCATTAGTAAAGGCGATTTACATCTCCAACAAAGCGGATAATCGTGGCTGTAAATATGTTTGTAAACTAAAAAATTATCTTCTTTTAAATCTTCAATTATTTCTTTATCAACCACTCTAGCCTTTTTACCTGAATATTTTCCCGTCTCATTTGTAAGAAGACCATTCATAGAAACCGGTGATATTATGTCCAATCCGTTTTCTTTTCCGACTTCATAGTCTTCTTTACCATGTCCCGGTGCGCAGTGCACTAATCCGCTCCCTTCTTCCATATTGACATATCTCGACGATAAAACAACCCGATATCCATTCTTCACATTTATTTTAATATTATTTTTAAGTGGGCTTTCATATTTTATTCCATTTAGTTCTTTTCCTTTGAATTCTTTTTTAATAGTAAATCCGGATTCTATTGCGGACATCAATTCAGAAACTTTTTCTTTTCCCATTATCCAATGCTCACCGTTGCTCAACTCAATCTCAACATAATCTAAATCGGGATTAGCCATGATTCCAGTATTTCCCGGAAGCGTCCAAGGAGTTGTCGTCCAGATTATCAAGAACTTATTCTTCTCACCTTTAACTGGAAACTTGACATAAACCGCAGTATCATCTTGTTTACTGTATTCAATTTCATTATATGCAACTGCCGTCTCACACCGAGAACAAATATGGACAGGATACTTTCCTAAATAAAGAAGTTTATCTTCGTGAGCTTTTTTGAAAGTGTCCCAAATGGTTTCAATATATTCTTGATCAAGTGTCAAATAAGGATTATCAAAATCCATCCAAACTCCAAGATTAATGAATTCAGAGTTCATTATTCCAATATGTTGCGTTGCGTAAGTTTTACATTTCTCTATAAATTTCTTGACACCATAAGTTTCAATATCTTTTTTTGTTTTACTTCCTATCTCTTTTTCAATTTGAAATTCGATCGGAACGCCATGAGTATCATATCCCGGCCTGTCAAAAACGTCGAATCCCTGTTGCCGTCTGCTTCTCATTGCAATGTCCTTAAGTATTTTATTTAATGCAGTCCCCATATGAATATGACCCGTGGCGTAAGGCGGCCCGTCCATCATGTAAAACTTTTTCCCTTTAGAATTCTTGACCTTAGCTTTGTTATACACTTTATTTTCTTTCCAATATTTAAGAATTTCAGCTTCGTTTATTTTAAAATCATACATAAGATAGAGAAATTTAGGCCATTAAAAAAGGTTTTGATTGATATTAACTTCAATAATTCTTAAAAACCCCCCTTTATCTCAAATTTATGTCAATACAATTATATCTATTCCGACACGGAGAAACTAATCATAATCAATCCTGAAAAAAGATACAGGGTAGAGCGGACAATATAGAATTAAATGAGCGAGGTGAAAATCAAAGTTATCTTCTTGGTGATAGACTTGAAGAAGAAGGTATATCATTTCATAAAGTATTCTCTTCTCCGGCAGTTAGATGCTCGATGACTGCAGAAAAAGTTTGCGGAATTATTAATTATCCTATTGAAGAGATTATTTATCTCAATGATCTGCACGAATTATCTCAAGGAGAGTGGGAAGGAAGAAACAGAAATGAAATTTATACAGCAGATTTAATACGCCGTATTGAAGAAAATCCTTGGGCGTTTAAGGCTCCGGGAGGTGAATCTCTTGAAGACGGAGCAAAAAGGATGGTAAATGTATTTGATAGATATATTCTCCTTGGCGAACATGACGAGAAAAATATTGGGGTCGTCGGTCACGGACTTGCGTTTAAATATTATCTTACAGAAATAACTCGATCCAATCCAGCTATAACAACAAACATTACAATAGATAATTGTTCAATTACGCAATTAGAATACAATACGAAACGACCACGGCAGCCTTGGAAATTTGTAAAGACGAACGAAAATGCCCATGTGATGAGAGTCGGATATTCTTAAAGAAGGTAGATTGATTTTTTTATTGAATTACTCTATCTACAATAACAAGACGAAAATCTTTTTCTTTTTTAATTTGATCAGTTATTTCTTGTGGAAGCTCGTTCTTATTAATTCTTGAACTTATTCTCGAATAATTTAACATTGAGAGATCATCATAGAGTCCTTTTTCTTTTAAGATTCCAATTAAAGTGTCTTTATTATCGGGATAAATTATTTTTGTATACTCTCTTAGAATACAATTTTTATATGTTCCCTTCAAAATATTTTTATTTTCCTTTCTTGAGAGATCAATAATTCTTGATTTTATATCTTCGATTTTTTTCTCAATATCTCTTTGAGCTTTTTGGAGAGTAAAGATCTCGTCAACTAGTTTTTGCTCTTCGCTTTCCATTTTTTAAAAAGGATAAATCTAATTTAATGATATCTTGTACCTCAATGGCAAATTTATATCTATTTCCAGAATCATACAAAAATGAAAATTTATCTCCTATTTTTAATCCTCCTGCGGAAATTGCAGCCCCAATTTTTATATCATCTAAAGCATCAATATATTCTTTCCATTCGTCAGTCTCTGGTCCATATTTATACTTCCCAATTTTAAACTCATAAAGATGCATTGGTTCCATATCAAAATCATTTTGTATCATTCTTGAAAATTCATCCAAAGTAAATTCTCCGTTTATCAAAAATTCTCTCTTTTTACCTCTAAGTGTAGCCTTCAATTTGAAAGCTTTATCCTTAAATCTAGCTTTTTTGAAGTCTTGTAATATCTTCCGATTATTTTCTCTATCAATAATCTTTAAAACCCGATCATAACTAAGAAATTCAAAAAACTTATTTCTATTTCTATTATTAAAATCTTTTTTTAAATCTTGAATAAGAAATTTTGCAAATTTATCATTTGTCCGACTCTCTAGTTGTTTCAACATTTCATTTGTCAATTCAAAATCTTCAGATGTAATCATATTCCTTCTTAATATCATTTAGTTCATCATCTTTTAAAATACCTTTAAATTTTTCGCATAAAAATAAATATTGGGTTTTATCTTTTCTTTCAATAGCCAAACTCAATAAAAAATAGACCATATCTTGTTTATCATAATCTTTTTTAGTCATACCTTCTGCTTCAGATAATATCTTCTCTTTAAGTTCAGTCAATTTTTCTTTGTCTAATTCACCTATAAGAATCTCTATATCTGACTCAAATCCATAATCCCCCATGTGAGCCGCATAAGAAGAGACTCTTTGGGCAAGTTCATCCATATCGCAGGTTTTAACAAGAGATAAAAAATAATTTCTTATTATTTTATCAAAATCGTCTGTAATTTTTGCAAGCAAATCCTCATATCCAAAATCAGCATCGTCCTTTCCAAGAGAAGCGTCAAACAAAAATAAAATTAATTTATGGTAACATATTTTACATTCTTCATATTCCTTATTATCAAATTTATCCCGCAGAATCCTAAAATATTGTTTTATGATTTTTAATCCTTCAGAATTGAACTTATAGTCCCATGAAAATGCTCCTTTCCTGGCATCGGATATAAATTTATCAATATCTTCAAGAAGTGTTTTTTCCGTGAGATGATAATGATATTTTACTGTCTTTGTTAATTTCATTGATATATAGAATAATTCGAAATTAATATATTTAACTATGATTCTAACAGACTTAAATAATTCCTCAAAATTGTTTGTTGTTATATTCGGGAGACTTAAAGACAAAAAGAAAATATTTTAGTCTCACGTTATATTTATTTTTTTGATTGTATATCACAACCTTGATAGTAAATCTTTTACTCTTTGGTTTACATCAGCCGGTTTTATTATCTCTAGTTTATATCCGAGCGATTCATATATTCTTTTAATCTTATTTTCTAGCTTTATGGCTTGTTTAAAATTCTCTTTTCTTATTTTGTTCTTTTCTGTTGTTCCAAGATTCTCTATAAAAAATATTTTGTTATATCTTTTTATAGCATTTTTTATTAATCTCGCAGCATGACTTGAAGATTTAATATATGCAAGTCCGTCTGGAATTCCTCTGTCTATGAAAACCCTTTCTATATTTTTAGGTATGTTTTTCTCTCTTTGAATTTGGAGTTTTAAAATTTTTTCTTGAAAATTATTTTTTGTCCAAGGTTTAAGAGTACCTTTTGCTTGTTCCAATCTTATAACATCTTCCGCCGACTCTTTAATTATATATTCTCCAAGTCTTTCCAGTTCTAAAATTAAGGAACTCTTTCCACATCCAGGTCCTCCAATAAGCAATATTCTTTTTGTCATTTTTTCCTCCCGCTTTCGCTTTTATTTAGTTGAAATAAAATAGAAATTATTGTATATTAATATATGTTGTTGGAATAACCACAACACAATATTATATATTAAATTTATTACTCTTTTTCAGAATGAAATCACAAATCACAACAAAAACGAGAAGATCACGAATCACCTTGCATAGCAAGGAGGAAATAGAAATGAAATGGGGTGAAAGAGAATGAACATAAATGAAACATTATGGTTGAAAGAAGCTAAAGGAAAAGAAAATCTTGTGATTGATTCTTCAGGTAGCTTCGTCGAAAAAATGCCGTTCTTCACACCCCATTTCATAAAAGGTCTTGAAAAGAACAAGATAAAAGTCCGGCATCTTGTTCAAAAAAATAAGAATATCCACCCAAGTAAAACTACAAACGTAAGATATTTTAATGGCGAAATAAAAGAAACTCCTCTCGCGACAAATATTTACGGAAATAAGATTGCATTGATTCTGTGGATTGATGTTCCAGAAGCGGTCGTTATAGAAAATAAAGCAGTAGATTCTTATAGAGATTATTTTGAAATTTTATGGAATCAGGCAAAGAAATAATTCAAAACCTTTTCAAGATATCTTCTTCAACTTGATTGAGAGTATCAGACGGAATTACAAAACAATATGGAGATTTAATATCAGTATCCAAACTATCTTTATCTTTCTTATATTCTTTAAATGATTTGCAGAGAATGCTGCTTTGCTTTGTACCGATCTTCGAACAGACAAGCATCCTTGGAATCTCAAGTTTTTTGCTTTTCATCGCTTTTTCAAGTTGATCTAGTGCTTTGCTGAATGAAAGACCAATATCTATCAAGATTAAAGTATGCGCATCAATGCTTTGATTTTTCACAACAACATCTATAAAACTATCTGGAGTAAAATTCTTCTCAGGATCCCATTTTGGCATGCTGGTTGTCATTCCAAATTTATATAATGAAAGACCAGTTTCAGCGATTCCGTCAAAAATAGAAGCGCCTTGAATGACTCTATACGGAATTTTTTTCTTTCTTATTTCTTCAATGATAGTGATATGCGTTGTTGCAGAAAGCGGGGCCCCATAAACTAAAAGCGCAATATTCATCTCTCTTGCCTCAACAATAATCTTTCCAAGTTGGTTCTCAACAAAATCTCTATCTACAATTTTGACTTTTTTCATTATCTTTTCTTCAAGTTTTTCCACTTTATATGGGAAATCAACAGTATAACCTTCTAAGTATATCTTTCTAGAATTTTTTATTGCGTTGAACGCTTCGAAAGAAAACCCCTCTTCATTCAGTCCAAGGCCGATTAAATATAACATGTATATTCCATAAAAAATAACTATATAAAACTTTATCGACAAAGTTCTCAATGCCACTTGAATCAGTAATTGAAGAGATTAATATAAATCAAAGAAAGGGAATTTTTGAATTACCGAAAAGGGTTAAAGAAGATGTCTCGATTAAAAGATGGTTCGATAATGTAGTATCTTTTGAGGAAGTTCCGGTTGTTGTTCGAGAAGAGTCTTATAATATTAATTCTGTTCATAAAAAAATTGGGATGATGCCTTATGAAATCGCAAGAAAACTAACAAGTCCGGGTATTCTTAGACATAAAAAGAGAGAATCAAAATTGAATAAGATATCTCAATTATCATTAGCTCAATTATTCTCTTGGAGCTATCAAAAACCAATTGAAGAGATATTAATAAGCCAAGATTATTTTAAATCCCCCGAGTTCAAGAGATCTACGCCAAAAGTCGAGAGAGTATCATTTCTCTGTAATGCATATGAAGGGACAAGATGG
This sequence comes from Candidatus Pacearchaeota archaeon CG10_big_fil_rev_8_21_14_0_10_32_14, assembly GCA_002763085.1. GTDB lineage: Archaea > Nanobdellota > Nanobdellia > Pacearchaeales > GW2011-AR1 > PFCY01. The sequence goes on from PFCY01000056.1 coordinate 21,704, forward strand.
TTTGAAAATTTTAGAAAACATGTTTTTAAAATTTCTGATCAGCCTCCTAAAATCTATTCATGGCAAAGAATTTCAAGGTTTGATGTTGCAGACCTCTTTCTAATAGGAAATGGGAATAAAACATCTCTTGATAAACTCACTTCATTAGGTTTTCTTATCCCGAAAAATAAAAATTTTCAAAGATCGAGCAAGGATAATATTGTGGATAATAAATCTCTTGCCCAGTTAATCGCCTGTCTATATGATACTCCCCTCTCAGAAGTTTTTTCTCACGATTCAAGTTATATTAATTATTTGTCTAGAAACTATCTTGAAAATAAATTGATTCCTTACCTTAAAGAAAATGACATTGATCCATTAGAACCATATACTCTAAAGGAGGCGTCGGAAATAATCAAAAGACCTTTTCTTTCTATTCAATCTGCAGGCATTAAAAATAGAATTAGGCATCTTTTGGAAAAACCGTATCGTGCATTAGGAATAGATTTTGCAATCTATACTCTTAAAGAGACGCAACAATTTAAGTATACTTATAGGGATTTAATAAAGTTATTCGGAGTAAATAAATTAGATCTTAGATTATTGGTAATCAAACCATCTAAAGATATGACTTTTTCGAGACATCATTATGTATATCCCCTTTATGATCTTGTCACTGATAAAGCCAGAAAAATTTATTTTAACGAGGACGAAAAAGATCGTGTTAAAATTATGACATGCAAATATGGTAGCAAGTCTTTGATCCTAACTAGGCAGGCAATTAAATCTTACTTAAGTTCTTACAATATGACCGAATTTACTGAAGAGTGTAGAATCCATATAGAATCTGAATTAGAAAAGAGGGACCAGGGTAAAGATGGATCGTATTCAACAAGAGATTTGACGTTTAGAATAAAAAATAGTAGAATTGAAGGTATTGAGATGTTGAAAAATTAAGACTAAAATGTTTATTTTCAAAGATAATTATATCTCAGAAAGCCTTAAAAACAAAATTAAATTATTGATTATATGTTTAATAAAAAAGATTTGGTGTTGAAAAGATTACAAAATACTTATTGTCGTCTTCGCGCTTCTCAAATTGAGGGGGTCGGAGTTTTCGCGATAAGAGATATACCTCAAGATGTAAACCCATTCGAGGGGATGAGACAAGAAAAGTGGGTAACATTCAAAGTTGAAGAATTACAAAATCTGGATAAAGAAGTCCTGACTTTGATTGATGATTTCTTTGTTATAGAAAAAGATGGAACGGTTAAAATTCCCGTATACGGTCCCAACGGTATGGATATTTCCTTCTTTGTGAATAACTCCGATGACCCTAACATGAAAACAATTGACGATGGATTCACATTTGTTACCTCTCGTTCAATAGAAAAAGGTGAAGAGTTGACAATCTCTTATGCCACTTACGACGATACCCATAATGAAAAGAAATCAAGATACAAATAAATTATCTTAAAATGACGTCCTCCGCACCCTAAAGGTTTGTCCTGCGGGACAAATCGCCAGCGGGCGAGTGCGGTTTCCCGACGTTACGTAAAC
>PFCY01000078.1 GCA_002763085.1 Candidatus Pacearchaeota archaeon CG10_big_fil_rev_8_21_14_0_10_32_14
TTTTTCATATCTTTTTTCCCTAAACCATTTTACGTTAAGTGGATCTCCGACATATGGGTTTTCCAATAATTGGTTTTCAATTTTATCAACCCTATCTTGAAAATCTTTAGGATATTTATTCAATTCAGAATCGAATCTTGATCAATGAAACACCTTATACTTTTTCATGAATCAGTATAAGAAATTGAATTATTAATAGTTACGGAAATGAAATTTTAAGATTTTAAAATAAGATTTAAAATTTTATATCTATCCCTGAAAGAAGGGTTTTAAAGAAGTTCTCAAATTTTCACCGATTTCTCTAATATCTCCACCTTTTCCATATTTATCAAAATATTGCATAGCTCTTATTGTTAATGCTTTTAATGTTGCATTTCTCACTTCTTCATCATTTGTCCACTGTCCTCTTCTTTGTGAAGCATATTGTTTTTCGTCATTGATAAATTTCTCATATGCCTCTCAATGATACTTGAGATGATCTTCCCATTTCCCTCTTTCTTGAGGGTTAATACACCATTATGTATATATTCTAAATTCAATACCTCTAACAAAATCCTGAGGATTAGAATGAGGTAAATTTGGATAATATAATGTTTGCGTTCTATAAACTTCTATTATTTTTTCTGCATCTTTTTCTGGAATCCATTGATACGCTTTCTTTTCTGGTATGTTTCTATCATTAGTATATCCTTTTTAAGAATTATGTTAATTGAAGATATATTTTTACTCTTTTCATAGATAATTTTTTAATCCTCCCCCTCTTCCATCTTTCATGCCACCAAAAACGTCGTGCGGAATTCTGCTTTATAGAAAAAATCAAAAAGATGAATACGAATTTTTTATTGGTCATCCTGGCGGTCCGTTTTGGAAGTATAAAGAAAAGGGGGCGTGGAGCATTCCTAAAGGTGAAATTGAAGAGGGCGAGGTTGATTTACTCAATGTCGCGAAGCGTGAGTTTGAAGAAGAGATGGGAGTTAAATTTGATAAACGAAATCTTGATGAATTTATTTATCTTGGAAGTGTGAAACAATCATCAGGAAAAATAGTTCATGCTTTCGCAATCGAAGATGACGGGGAGTGGCCAGGATTTTTTTTAAAGCAACATTTTATTGATATAGAATTTCCACCAAAATCTGGAAAGAAAATAAAAATTCCAGAAATTGATAAAGCCGGATTTTACAAAGAAGAAATTGCAAAAATAAAAATAAATCTGGCGCAAAAAGATTTTATTGATCGATTGAAAAAGATTCAATCGTGAAAGTCTAAACTCCCGTCTTCTCCATATTCCAGCACGACTTCTCCAATTCTTCTTAATTCTGATTCATATTCTATTTTAGCGTTGACAGCTTGAAGATAAATTTCAATAAATCTACGGTAAATATTCATATATGATTTTGTTCCGAATCTTAATGAATCTAAAACAGCTCTTTCTTGAAATTTAAAAAGCATTCTTTCATCGTCGGTGTCTCCAGAAATATCTTCATTTTTAATAATATCTCCAACTAATTTTGCTAGAGATATTTGAAAACAGAATTCCCGATTAGACTGCCACTTGAACATCAACAAAGAAAAAAATAATTGTTTAATAAGATTGTTGTGAAGTAAAATATTTAGTTTTTGGAGAATTAATGAGCTTGAGATAAATCACCAGTTGAACATTCTAAATTATAAAAAGTCATTCTCGCGTATCTCTTGCACCATTTTGATCGAGCAAAAACTATCGGATTCTTTCCTCTTACTAATTCGTCATATCTTTCGCGAGAAGTCTCATCATCAATATCTTCTGGAACAATTACTTTAATACTTGCGTCTTTAAAATAAGCGACAATTTCTCCGAAGAATGGATTGTGTTTGAACTCTTGGATCAAATCATGTCTATCTAAATAACCATAAAACTCTCTTGTAACTATTGCATAATCTGGAGTTCCTTCATCTTGCGTGTAATCTTCTATACACATATCAATTTTTCTTTCTATTTCAGAAACGGGAGTATTATTGAGGGGATTATTTTTTCTTGATTGAGTCTGCAAATATCCAGTGGTTGGAGCCAATTCAATAATTCTTTGATCTTTGTCATTCATTATTTTTGAGATATTTAGGACTATATAAAAATATTTATAATTGAATACTCTGATTGGGTATGAAAGAAGCGTTTCTTAACAGCAAATCGTATTATGTTGTTATTGAAAACTCTGAAGGGGAGAATAGAGGGCAAAGATATATTGCAGAATTTCCGAACAGATATTATTTTGAGGAATGGGAAAAGAAAGAATCGAATGGAACACGAGTCGTTACTGAAAATGTCGATAAAAAAAGTGTTGAGAGGATGGTTTTAGGCGGAGCGCAGCTTAGGAATTTAAGAAAAGTGAAGATGTTCAAAAAAATGTAGAATGAATTTATTTATTCGGCTTTTGGAGCGTTCTTTTTATCGTGTCTTTTACTGGCTCTATTTGGTTTTGGAGTCTTTTCTTTATTTTGAGCTTCGAAAACTTCGCTCAATTTCTTTGGACCAACTTTAATTGTTTTAAGATTAATTTGAGTTGTTGCCGAACTAAGAGTATTTCCTCTAACAGATTTTCTTAGTCTTAATCCTTTAGGTTTATTCAATGATCTTTTTCTTTTTCCAAGATATTTTGGTCGTTTTCTCATTCCTTTTTCGAAAGACAATAAATGTTTTGAGAGTCCTACTCCTTCAGCAAATTTAAGTGCTGGAAAACCGGAAATGTCAGATGCACCTGCGATTATAAATTCGTAACCATCTAAAGCAGGCAGAATTTCTTTGCCTTCTAGTTTTTCGCCTAATTTCATCCCCTCAAGACCTTCGTTGTCAAGTTCAAACTTGTAAGTCTTCCCGTCGCTTGAAGAAATGTTGATTTTGAATACCATTCATATAGGTAAAGAATTGGGTTTTTAAAGCTTACTGGATTGTAAAGTAAACCCTCTAACTTAACATGGTTTACAACCGAAAATTAGTTCATTTCTAATTACTTCAATAAT
>PFCY01000097.1 GCA_002763085.1 Candidatus Pacearchaeota archaeon CG10_big_fil_rev_8_21_14_0_10_32_14
GTTCGAACAAAATTCCAGTTCTCCGTGTCGCATAATTTGTGAGCATTAATCTGCGAAGCAGCAAAATATTAATCAGTTTTTCTTTCCCTCCCCCCTCAACCTCGAAGGTAGAGACTCCTCCCAGATTAGTGGGCGAGCGATTTCGTGATAAGGGATAAGGAATGGGAGGTGGGCTAGGTCGCGAGTTTTTTCGTCTGAAAGACGAAATAAAGCGGACAGGCCATAATCAAAAAATTTTTCAAAGAATTCATCTCCCAGTACTCAAAGAAAGTTTTAAATATTCATTTCTCTTACCCAAGTTATGTTAAAAATTGGTGGTTACTTAGTTACGTTTGCTGGTTTGATTCTTTTGGCTCTAAATCTCCCTCCAGTTAAAGCTCTAGTAAAAATTCCCGCAGCACTAAACACATCTTATCTTTCAGTTATCGGAATTGTCCTCGTTATATTCGGAGGAATAATTATCTATAAAGGCGGTTCTGGAAAACAGCCAAAAGAAGTTCCAGTTTATCACGGTAAAAATATAGTTGCATATAGACGAATGAAATGATTTCAATTTTTCGATTTGAAACTTCTTCCTAATTTTACGCTTTCACGAAATTCATCTGCATTAATCTTAGCTTTTCCAATTATTTCATGGGGATTTTCAAAAAGCGATACCAAAAATTCTACCTTTCTTTTTCCATATCTATCAAATTCCTCTGCTTTATCAATAGATAATTCACCTTCCTCTATTGCCGCCTCCACAAACTCATCATAAAGAGAAATAGGAAAATCCTTTCCAGAAAAAAATTTATTCAGATATTTATTCATATATTTTGCAATAGCCAGCCCAGAAAAATATCTTCTAAGATCTCCAGACTTTCTGTATTCAATCGCAGACCTAAAAACCTCCATCTGCACTCCCTCGAGTTCAATTGCCTGATCTAAATTCATTGAATTTTAAGTTAAATCAAATTTAAAAGAATTGCTATACTTCAGACTCTGTTGAAAAAGTTGAAATTTTTTGTGTTAGACAAAAGTTTTGGAAATTCAATTCTTCAATAAGGGCGGGTTTTCGTCTGAAAGACGAAATAAAGTGGGCAATAACTAACACAAAAAACAAAAATTAAAAAGATTTTCAACAGAGCCTATACTTCGCTTCCAAGTCTTCTAAGCTCTTTTCTTATCTGTCTCTTTCTTCTATTAGCTACCGGAGTGTCGATCCTTGCAATGGTTTCGTATTCTTGTTGTAATTGAGCAGCGACTTTATCATTAGCAACACTCAAATATCTCATGCTTTCCATATCTCTGAAATATCTATGTATGCTCTTATCAAATACAAAAACCAAAACAACGAAAATTAAAGTCCAGCCATAAATTCTATTTCCAAGTGGATCTAAACTATCAAATCGGGAATTCCATAAAACAAAAAACACGATTGTGAAAAATCCCCAAGCGAGTTTCCTGACTCCAGACGGCATATTTGATGAATGAACAAAATAAAAGAAAATCAAAAACGGCAAAATTGTTGCTAGTGTTATTCCAAGCGCACCATACGGAAGAAGTATTCCGTTAATCAAAGAATTCTCTGAAATAAATCTCACAGATAAAATAGAAACGATAAGAGCGACGATATTGACAATCGTAGGAGACATTTCATCAAACCTTGGTACTTTCTTAAGAACTGTAGCGATAATAACAAATAACAAAATTAGAAGCATGACTTTAGTGAAAAAAAACTGGCTTGTAGAAAAATCTCCGACAGCATATTCCAAAAACGGCGCCATAATACCTATAGCTGCAGAAATTATTGGTCTGATTATATCCTGCGAACTATAAAAAAAATCCCCCGTCCCATAAAATTCCCCCCTATAAAACTGCGCGCTGACTACTTGCATAAAAAACCCGCTGACTATAATTGCTAATATCAAATAGGAATATTGTTGACCCCTTTTCATAAAATGATTAAACCTATGGAGTTTAAAAATATTCGCAATAAATTCTTTTTTTATCAAAATGTTTATAAATCACCAACTCCTTAACGAACAATGAAACAAAAGAGGCTGGTTGTATTTAATATCCTTCTAATCACCTTACTCTTAGTAGGTTTTATTTCCGCTCAAGTCTCAGATAATTTCTTTAATGGAATCAAACCAACTGTTGAACCACCCAACGTTAAATTAAGATGTTTCGGTGATTCATCTCCAGATAATACAATATCTTGCGTTTTCTGGGAATCGTTATCTTTTATTGATTATATGTGGAATGGCAACGCTGATCTTGGAACAATTGGATGGTTTGCAAAATATTTATTTTTAGCACTAATTGTAATTTTAATTTACTCTTCTCTTCAGTTTGTAGATTTCCCAGAAAATAACGGGCTTAAATTTGCACTTTCACTTGTTGTTGGATTTTTATCAACGGCATTGATATCAACTTCAGAAGTAATTGGATTGATGTTATCCTATACCGCTTTAGGAATAACCTTGATAACCTTCTTCCCAATAATGATTTTAATGTTTTTTACAGTCATGATTTCTGCAAAAGCAAATCCCATGGGAATATTTTTCCAGAAAATAATGTGGTGGACATATTTTGCGTATCTACTAATCAAGGCGGGATTTTTATTGATTGCTAAAGGATTTTATTCAACAGCTTCTACAAGTTCAGGTACAGAGAAATTGTTTCAGTTTTTCCTCGGCGAAGATTATAAAGTCCTTGCAAGTAGCACAAGTGGATCAGTTTTAACAGTTTTAGTCATTGTCGCTTTAGCAGTTTGGTATTTTGCAATAAAAAGAAATGATCACATGGTAAGATGGATTAACGACAACAAAGTTGAAGCTGAAAAAGTTGCTCAAGAATCTGATATAAAAAGATCTGCAGCATACGATAAAACAAGAGCGCAGGCCATGGAAGGCGACAGAGATTTAATTAAGAGACGTTAATCTCAAACTGGCTTCATCCCATATTATAAAAATTAATTTATTTAT
>PFCY01000044.1 GCA_002763085.1 Candidatus Pacearchaeota archaeon CG10_big_fil_rev_8_21_14_0_10_32_14
AGATAAGACCAACATCCTTTTTATTTCAAGTAAAAACGACGGGGAGAGATACAGGGACTTTTTTTTATCAACACCCCCTTACGATGAAAATAAAGATTCATTTAATTTTTATTATATTGACTCATATGACCCAGAGTGTGAAATTTATCAGGGAATAGCAGTATTATGCAAAGGAAAAGAATTGATAAAACGGGCATCAGTCTGTCCCAATGATTTTATAATAGCAATAAAAAATTTAGATGATGGATCTATCAGAAGTTCGACTTTTAATAATATTATCTCAATAAATTCAAAACATCCACTCACAGTTTTAACACACGAATTTGCGCATGCATATGCAAATCTTGCTGATGAATATGCCCCGGCAACAATCCCTGCCGGTTCAAGAAACTGCGTAACATCTTGTGATAAATTTCCAAAAGATATTGATGGATGTTTCGATAGCTGTTCCGATAGTTCTCACTTTAGATCAATAGAAAATGGTCTTATGAGGACCCTTTCAAGCAACGACTACGGAATATTTAACAAAAAATTGATTCTAGAGATAATAAAAAGAAATAATCCTTCTACAACTGGAACGGGTTCAGCAATTTCAGATCCTTCTCAAGACTGTTCGGCGCAAAGTTACTATCTGATTGAAGGCTATACTAAAAACGATATTCTCACAATAAATTCTGTGACCATCCAACCAAATTGTGCATCAACGACTCTTTATGGAGATTATCATTACGAAATAATTAACAACGGACAAATAACTGAAACTAAATCATTTTATGCAAATAGATTATTTATTGAAGGCCCTTCATCGAATAGTGCAGCTGATCCGGGAACCATTGAGGGAGGAGGCCTAGTTCCATACGAGGGGGAAATTTATTTTACAATTCCATACTCCAATAATATGGAGGAAATAAGGATAGTTGACAACGAAAATAATCTTGTGAGATCTATCCAAGTTAAAGAACTAAATTCACAACCCTGCCTTATAATATGAGTAAACTAAAATTAAACATTAATGATAAAAGAGCACTTTCAAATGTAGTCGCCACTTTTTTGATACTTTTATTATCTATGATTGCAATCGGCATTGTTTATGGAACAGTAAGTAATATTCTTTATTCAATAAAATACTCACCCACATTGTCCTGTATAGATATCATGGTAAAAAATCCAATTGAAATAGTCTCGTCATGCTATAACGCAGAAACTAAAAAAATAGAAGTTGAACTTAGACGAAGTTTTGGTAATGTTGAAATAAATGATTTAAAATTCCATATAGTATCTTCAAATTTGTATAATCTAGTCTATTCGTGCAGTAGTGAAACTTGTGGTTGTACCATTCTTGGCCAAGGTGAAATAAAAAAATACGAGTTTGACCTATCATCGGCAGGAGAAAATATATACGAAAGCGTCGTGATTAATACAAATGATTGCATTATAAAAGAAAGCCGTATAAATCCTTGTTAAGCGGATTAAAGAAATTCAGCGATTATTTTAGCTCCAAGTTTTATAGTGACTAAATCATTTTTTTTATCTTTTTCAATATCAATTCCAGATAATGAAATCCCCTTAAGATTTTTTAGTCGGTTTAATCTCTGAACAAAATAAATAATATCTCTGGAAGAAATTCCCCCGGCATGGAGATCTGTTACCCCTGGTGCAAATGCTGGATCGATTATATTCATGTCTAAACATAATAAAACTTTTTTTTCTTTCCCATTCACATATTCCATGATGATGTCGCATGTATCCTCTATATTACTGTATATTTGATTCATCCCGATCAATTTAATCCTTTTTTCTCTCGCATATATTATTTCATCATCACCCATATTTCTTGAGCCAACAATCAATATTTTTTCAGAATTAAATCCGGCCTCAATAAGTCTTCTGATGTACCCTCTTTCTGCTTTATCCTCTTGAAGATGTGCCATTGAATTAAAAATTATAAGATATGGCTCATTTATCTCATCATAATCATTATACCTGCAATATTTCATAAAAGAGTTAGCAAGTTCAAAGACATTCTGAAGTTCATCTACAAGATAAATTTCTTTTTGAGAAGCGATAAAAATTGAAAGGAGGTTCTCGTAAAAATCAAGTGAAGTTCCATTGAAATTAAAATCTTTTAAATCAATTATCGCCTGATCAATGATCTTTCCCTGTTCATTGCTTTTAATTTTTTTGATTTCCCGGATAATATCTTCTCCGTATGAACTTTTGTTTTTGCATAAATTTGTTATGGACATAAGCTAAAAAATACTAAGAACTATTTAAAATATATTAGGATTGATTACATAGACGAATTATTGGGGGGAATAGGGGGTTTTTTAGGAGTTATAACCGGTTTATTGCTAGGAATTTTTGTTTTTCTATTTACTATGAGTTTCACAATAATAAATGCGACTAATATGAGAATTAACGCACCCAAAATTATCCATAGCCATAAAAGATCCTTAAATTGAAGCGAGCTCTTTTTACAATCTTTACTACAACTACTTGACGTTTCTCCATTCTCTTTATCACATAAATTATCCCCACAAGGAGGAGTTAATTCGCAATCTGAAGAACAGGAATCAGAAGTTTCATCCCCATTACATGTCCCATCACCGCAACGGGTATCAACAACGGCACAATCAGTTGTACAAGTTGAACTGGTTTCTCCATTATTACATGTTCCGTCCCCGCAATAAAGAGCTGATGAGCAAGAAACTAATTCATCCGGTTTGTTTGTATTTCTATTGCATCTATTTGAATCAGTGCAAATTCTTGTTCCACAACTGTTTACAGAATCACTCCAAGTTCCACACCTCCATCTAGGAGTACATCCATTACTATTATCATTATTATTTCCCCCAGGATTATATCCGCATTTTCCACTAACCTCTCCTTGAGAAACCCACTCTCCTGTTGAGTTACATAAAGAATATGTCGTCGAA
>PFCY01000067.1 GCA_002763085.1 Candidatus Pacearchaeota archaeon CG10_big_fil_rev_8_21_14_0_10_32_14
TAAGATACTTTATGAAATATACTGAATTCAAGCAGAATATGGGGAAATATTTACGTCCTTAACTATAGTTATTATGCAAGAAGATTAAATCTAGATGGAACATATAATCCTCAGGGAGAATTAATATTTTTTTCTTTAGATGAAGTAAATCATAAAGTTGAAAAAGTGAAAGTTGTTGGAAAACTTAGAAGAACGGTTGATTTCAAAAAATAAAAAATAAAAAAGTATTCTATTTAAAAAAGTATGAAGAATGTTTGCTTTGATAGGAGGTTTTGATTGTCCAAATTATTTGTAAGATGTATAAATATTGCAGATACTCCAAGTAAATAATAACTTTAACTTATTCTAAGTTAATTTTATCACCTTTTTTTCTTATCATCAATTACATTCAAAATTTTTCCATTAATCCTCGTCATCACCGAAGAAATTCAAACGGAGTGGAATTTCTGAGTCATAAATAAGCGAGCGAAAGCGAACGCTATTCTTAAAAACTATTCTCAATTAACTTTATTATGAAAAACAAAAAAGGAGATGCTTTAAATATTCTATATCGATATATAATTTTATTATTGATAGCAATTCCAGGCATTTCTATTTTTTATTTTCTATTTACCTCATTAACAATTTATCCTGTTTATTACTTAGTTCAAATTTATTCTAAAGCAACACTGTATGGAAACTTGATAACTCTATCAAACAACATTTCTTTGGAAATAGTTGGGGCTTGTGTCGCTGGTTCAGCTTACTTGCTTTTAACAATCCTTAATTTATCTACCTCTAACATAAAACTAAAAAAGAGAATTCTCATGCTCCTGTCATCATATTTTATTTTTTTAATTTTTAATATAATCAGGATCGTATTTCTCGGATATCTAGTATTTATTGGATCCGCTTACTTTGACATTGTTCATTCAGTTTTATGGTATGGAATAAGCACCATTTTCGTTGTTGCATTATGGTTTGCTCAAATTCATTATTTCAAAGTCAATTCAATTCCGATCTATTCAGACATAAAATTCCTTTATAAAAATTCTACTTTATTAAAATAATGAATTTGAACTTTTTTTAGTTTCATTCAAAACATTAGAGTCTTTTAAAACTTCGACAACATATCTTTCTGTTCCCTCAAGTATCTTACAGTCTTTTACATAAATTTTATAACATGATGGACCATACTGTTCGATCATAGTTTCATTTCCATATTGAATATCAACAATAGTATATCTTCCTTGGCTATCACAAGTTGCATTAGGATCTATTATTGCCTTAATTTTAACAGCATTAAGAATTTGCACCATATTTGCGATTGCAATCACTCCCTTTCCTCCACAACCAAATTCATCTGTATTATTTAAGACCAACATTTCCCTTTTATTCATTTCACCCTCAAATTCTATTTTTTGAAGTTCTCTTGGGTCCGTTCTAAGATAAACATTATAATTGATTTTTTTTGTGTTATCATAAATAACAAAAGAGGTATGATAAAAAGATAATTTTCCATCTTTAATGATGTCATAATTAAATCCCCCATCATTAAATTTATTTAAAGATTGATTAAACATATAAAATGATAAAACCCCGACTATCCCCACAAAAGAAAGTATTAAAATCCAAGTCAAAATCTTATTATATTTCTTATCCTCTGCTTCTTTCAAATCATCCTTTTCCGGAGTTCCATTGACGACAGGTGGAGTCGTTTCTTCAATTTCCTCTTCTTCATCCATAAATTATTCAATTCATAATCCCTTTTAAGTGTTATTATATTCGGATATTTATAAGATTATTTTACTCCAAGAATATTAAAAAGCGCTTCATCAGAAAGCATAGACAGATCAGATTCCTTCCCCTCAATGATCAAGCAGTTTTGCTCTTGTCTTATTGAATTAGTTTCATTCACTTTGATGATAATAAAATTATCACTGCACGATTTAACTATCATATCTTGAGGACAATCTTTCTCAACAAAACATGCTTCTTGAATTCTCTCGACATATGGATTAAGGTTCGTCGCTAAATCACCAAGAGCAAAATCGTTTCCTGTAGAATAATATAAAGGTTTGCTATAATAATTATTTATTGGATTAATGACGCCCTTCTCATAACTGACTGTATTCGTCTGCTTTGGATTAAACTGAAATATGTAATTCACTCCATTTATATTGCTTGTCCAATAGCCGTTTGAATACTCAAATTTATAATTATTATAATCCACCTTTGTCGTCGATGTTGAACCGGACCCGCCTTGACCCGATGAAGTAAATGCATATCCGAGCGTGCTTAAAAGCATTAAAAATACAAAAACTCCTCCGATGATATAAGCGCTTCGTCTTTTCTTTTTATCTGCATCTGTCTTAGACATCAATTTTCTCATTAAAATGAACTTATTTGCTCATTTAAATATTTTTTCAAATCTCTACTTCTTTTAAAAAATAATAAAATTAGATTAGTATAAAGAAAAAAAATAAAATAAAAAAAGAAAAAAAAGTTTATTATTGACCTAACAACCGCTTAAGCAGACATCAGTACCTGTAACTCCTACAGTCCAGATATAAGCATTACCAGCAGTAGTAGCAACCGTTTCCGGTTCATTTACTAATCTGTCAGTAGCAGCTTTTGTATCATCAGCACTGTATCCAGCAGCGATTAAAGCAATCTTTCCTGTTGAGAATTTATCAGCAACAATTTGGATCAAGTATTTGTTTTCACCAACACTTGTTTTAGCGACCCAGTCGCTTCCACATGTTCCAGATGTAACACCTAAAGCTTCAGCAGTAGCAGTGTTTACACATGATCCTCCAACTAGAATGACATTCTTGTCTTTCCATTGGTCTTTTTCAGAATCCATATAAACCATATTTCCTGCCTCTCCTGTTGATGAACTACTAGCTTCAGACAAATATGCCTCAGCGTAAGTTTCAGAATCTCCAGTAGGATAGTAAATCTCTACATAGTCTTCATTAGGTTTTGTGTAATGAATAATTCTTGAAGCAACATCATCTTTGATGTATGTTTCATATGAACTTGTCTCACCTAATTCTAAACCAGCATTCTGTATATTATTGATTGCAACGCCACCGCTTACAGCACCATTGACTTGTGATATTTGTAAATTATTATCACTTGTATCATCAATAGTTATGTTAAAAGCATCGCCAGCAGCAACATTATCATCTTTATCTTCATCAAAGAAGTGCATTCCATAAGACGCCATACCATATCCAGCAGTAGCAGTAGAATTTGGAGTGTATTCTTCTCCAGAACCAACACTATCAGTATCATTTATTTGGAAAGCTCCAGGTGTATTTGCAGATCCAGATATAACAGGGTAAGGAAGTTGTATCTTTAATCCTCCAGCAGTATATATCGTGCTAAAGTTTACATTTGAAGATGCAGTAAATAATGCAGTCTCATTTCCTCCTGCAGTATATTGGACACTTGTGATAGTAAATGTAACATCTCCTATGTCACAATCATCACCAGCAATTTTTCCTCCACAAACTTCTACCCAATCATTAACAGCACCAGAATACTTATCAATTGTAGTTTCATTTCTATTATCTCCTGAGTCATAAGCAATCTTAGCTCTTAACAAGTAAGATTCAGAATCAGTAGTTGTAGCATATGAAGCAACAAAATACTTATGATAATCTGCACCACTCTGCTTCTCATAGTATTTTAGAGTTGTATTTCCAGATGTAGCTAGTCTATCATCAGACGCCTTTCCTATTCCAACTAAATCTCCAGTAGCATTTGCATACAATATATCAAAATTAACATTTCCATCTTTAATTGGAAGAGATAATTCAATATTTGTACCCGAATCTCTTTCTACAATGATTTTCTCTTCTTCATTTCTCTTTAAGTCATTCATAGAAAACTTAACTGCTTTAAACCCAGGCATAGTTAAATCAACAACTGGAGAAACGAAAGCTTCATCATCCGTCTTCCATTCTATTTCGATTTTATCTACCTTTATGGTTGTTGCAGTACCAGACCCATTGTATACCCATCCTTTAAGTCCAGTGATTGTATCATCGTTAAGCTTTATATCGCTTCCTGAAGTTATCTCTAATTTTCCAGTACCAATACTGAACGAAACACTTCCTGTTTCTCCAGATACTTCAAGTTTGCTGATATCTCTAACTCCTATAAATGAACCATCAGAAAGTTTGTGAGTTTCTCCTTTTGAGAGTTTATCATTTCCAGGAACAACAACACCATCAACAGTGAATTTAACTTCATCGTTGTCAATAAATGCTATTCCAACCTCATGACCTCCCACAGTAGCAGTTTCTCCTTCAGATACACTTCCAACTTCAGCAGAATCAAGTAAAGTTAGTTTCCCTAAGAAACCAGCACTACCTCCGCTAACATCAAAGTCAGATACGTAATATTCTTTTCCAAGAAGAGGGATTACGCTTGTTTCAATATCTTCAGCTTCTCCGCTTACAACATCTGATTCTGGATCTGATGTAAATTGTAAAGTGTAATTCATAACCCATGTACTAGACGGAATCTGGAATCCAATAACTGGTGTCTTATCACTAAGCCCAGCAGCTTCTTCATAATCAGAATCTCTAAAATGTTTTAATTCAGGTTTTCCTAAAATAATAGTTTGTTCATAATCGTAAGTATCACTATCAGAAGCAGAATAAGTTCCATCTGCTAATAATATACTTAAATCATCATTATTTATAGTTCCTGTTAAAACAGCCCATGTGTTATTTATATTCAGATGATCACTACTTTTTCCTATCATAACACTATCACCGGTCGGAGTTCCTCCGCTAGTTGGTACTTTGTCTGCTAAATAGCTCGATATACTATTTGCAGCAGTTAAATCCGCAGATGGCGGAGCACTAGCACCATATACAATAGCTGGAGTAGATGACGTGAATCCTGTTGGGAAATTTGCAGCAGCTGCAAAACCCGCAGTACTTCCAATCATTACAGCGCCCGTTAATATTGCCGATATTTTTCGAAAGTTAAACATTTTTTTAATAACCTCCTTTCACCTTTATGAGTATTGCCCAAAAGGCAACCCAGTACGGTTAATACTGTGTAAATATAAAAATCAAATTTTCTTTATAAAGGGTATAGGTTTAACCCTAAAAACACCCCTTTTTATCAATTTTCCCCATATTTATTTATAAATATAGCGATACCATTAAATAGTGAAATATACCTTACCTACATATCGAACGAAAGGTTTATTAATATATGGTACATTATTATAATATATATTATTTGATAACCAATAACTCTATAATATATATTACAGATATATAAATAAATAAAACCCCTATTCAAAATTTATTAAAATGGCGTCGAAGATAAGAGAAATCACAATTACACAGTCAAAGGGTGCCTTTTCTATATTTAGAAGACAAGAGTCAGGTAAAGAAGACTATGATTTTTCCGGAGTATTAGCATTAAGACAATTATTGAGTAATGAGAAAGCAAGAATACTTCATGTCATTAAAACCCAGAACCCGTCTTCAATATATGACCTCGCTAAAAAGCTCAGTCGCAGTTTTAAATCAGTAAACGACGACATAAAACTTCTCGAGCGTTTCGGTCTTGTTGAATTATCTCAGGAAAAAACAAAAAATCGAATTCGCCATAAACCCAAACTAGTTAGCGATCATATTACTATTAATCTTAAGATATAACTATTTAGTATAAATTCTCATATCAATTTTTAGGTCATCTTTCACATTCTTTGTCGGTCCCAAAAAACTCCTTGACGTATTTCCGTAACTGATATTGACTAATGTTTCTCCATCATCAATAATAGCTAGAGAATAACCTACCATTCCTCCCCTATCATCCGAACTCCAACTCGAGTTCATTATTCCAGTAAGTTCCCTCTCCAAAACCTCACAGCTATCTTTAGAATCATAGCACTTCTTTCCTTGAGAACAGTCTTTTATTAAATGAACAATATTCCTATAATCATATTGCGACGTAAGTGCACATTTCGTCGTATACTGTTTCATGGCTGAAATAAAGCTATCCACCTCATAACTTTCAATCTCTTTCTCACCTTTTTTGTTTACCGAAAAAGCTAAGAAAACGAGTATTATTATCATGACTAGCACAATAATTAAAACAAAACCCACCATTTCCTCCTGCCCCCTTCTTTTATAAACCCTCACTTTTTTCATTTTGCTATCTCCTTATTTTCGTATCTTATTTTAATTTTGGCAAGCTCACATACCTCAATATTTTTCGTCTCTTCCCTATTATAGATATCTTTTCTGCATAAAGCGACATAGTTTGTAACATAACTTTTTTTGTTGACTTTTTCATTATATATTGTTATATCTCTACAATTAGGATAATTCTGGAAAGAACATGTAACATTTGACAATAGTTTGGGATAAATTTTCTCTATTTGAATTTCTGCAACTCCCCAAAAATCACCATAATTCTTTGATTGATCTTTTAGGATCATTAATTTGTCAAAATCTACACAATCAACCTCTCCATCCCTAAATGACCGCCCGCATGAAAATTCAGGAGAATTCGCAAGTTTTGAAATTAATTTTCTTGCATTTTGTTCTTCAAGTTCAGTTGCCTTAGCCCTAAGATTACTCACTTGATAAACCATAAAGAACATTCCGATTAAAACAAAGAATATCATAATTGCAATTAACATGAACGCCATCTGTTGAATTTTTAATTGACCCAATCTTCTACCAAAGACCGCATATTCCGCTATTTCCATTTTTTACCTCCAATTCCTTTACTTGCATTGACATTTGACTTAATGATCTTGAACTTGAATATGTAGAAACAGAAATTCCAAGCGTTCCCAAATCCGGCGCCATATTATTCTGACATCCTCTAAGGTTCAAGAAAATAGCTTTTTTCTCATATATTGTATTAAGTTGCTCCATTCTTTTCATAAGTCGCTTTATCTGACATTCATAATAATCTTTATCACTAAAAACAGCGCCATAAATCAAATTTCCATCAAAATACAACTCCTCTCCGTCTTTCACAACATATCCTTGATCATATTTAACAACGACATCACAATTTCTATCACTTGAAAAACAAATTCTTTTCGCTTTCGATGAACAATCAGGATTTATCTTAAAATTATCTTGCGATAATCTCCGTAAATCACTTTTTATTTCTGAAGGTGGATCGACAAAACAAAATTCATCGTCTTCACTTGTAATTATTATCATATCTGCAACTTTATATGGATAATCAAACGGCATAATAAATAAATAAAATTTCTTTCCTTCTATCTCTTTCTCTGAAAAAATATACTTATTCTGAAAACTCACACTATCACTCTGTTCACTAAATTTTCCTAAAGACTCATGCGCAGTGCTTATCGATTGAGATCCAAAGTTTCCATAATCGTCACATTCGAAATCTAGCCTACTTCTAGATGGTGTTTCTATAAAATTTGATGAACCACTCTCAATTCCAATCTCAAAAGGATTGAGTAATGTGCCAAGTTCTTTAGAAGAAGCAGTATCTATTTCATTATTTTTAAGTCCTATAAATTTTTGAGCCATAAAAAAAGCAAATGCAAGTATTATGACCCCTGCCATTATCGCAAACATCCAACCAAAAGAAATATCTAGATAACCTCTTTTCTCCATTTTAGTTCGCCTTTTTTATGATTACGAGTGAACTTCCCTCAACTCTATTTAATGTCACACTTAATTTTCCATCGACAGTATCAATGCAATAAGGATTTGTCGTTTTTGTAATTTCATCTAAGTTTATATTATCCATAGTCACAGAATCAACTCCCACACTTGATTTTTCTGGATAAAAATACATATTTTGTCCGTCTCCAGAATAGAACCCCATTGTCGAATATATTTCTGTACTGCCTCTTCCCCGAACACAACCCCTTCCAGAAGTGACCCCACAATTATAATCAATAAAACAAATTTTATCGATTCCTTTCGGAAAAGAATATTCTCCTAAAGAATCGTAATTTCCCCCAGAATTTTTGTGCATATCATTAATATCATCTTGAAAATCTTTAATTGAAGTATTCACTTTTATGAATTTTTGAGTATTAAGAACTTTTATTATTGCATAAAATGCCAGCGCCATAAAAATAATTATTAACAGAATAGAAAAAATCATCCCAAAAGATAATTCCATCGCACCGATTTTCTTAATTCTTTTCCCTCTTTTCATTTTTTTCTCCAGGGTCTTTTTCTAAAAGAGCCCCCCGTTTTTTCTCCAGGGTCTTTTTCTAAAAGAGCCCCCCGTTTTTTCTCCAGGGTCTTTTTCTAAAAGAGCCTTTTTCATTAACAATGATAGAATTAATTACTTATAAATTATTCTTCCTCTTGATTCTGACTTAAAATAAATTTATGTAGCAGGAGCACTTACCGCATTAGCAAAAGGCCGAGCAACAATACTGCACTGGTTAGGATTTGGCTGATTTCCAAACTCATCAGAACATTTTATATAATAATTTGAATTTATGTTCCAATCCGTCGAGTGCTGATTTTCGTCTGATGTAGAAGAAGTCATCTTTGTTCCATCAGCATACAAATAATTACAAGATTCCTTTCCATAAACACATTCGCTGACTTCATTTGTGATAACTCTTAACTTATTATCTTCATCATGATAAATTCTCGTAACAATCGGCGCCTCATTATCTGACTCAACTCTAAACTGAACGGTTGTATTATCTGAATTTCCTCCTAAATCTATGCACTTCAAGAAATATTTATAATTTCCTTCAGGTAAATGCAATTCCTGCTTATGTGCAACACTGTTGTAATTCAAATCAGAGAAAAATAATATGAACGAATCTGTTGCCCCCGTTGTTGAATAATAACAATTTGATTGCCCTTCATTAAATCCCGCGAAAGTTTCTGCTTCAAGATCGACTTTTATAACATTTGTAGAATCCCTTATTGTTTCATTTGGAGAAACGTCTGTAATCAACAATGGTTGCGAACCTTTAACAGTAAAAATATAACTCTGAAGATTTGGATTTCTGTCTGCTTCAGGCGCTTGTGGCTGATCAAGACATCTAAAGTAATATTTATTTTCTTCTCTATCTTTAAGTCCAGTCAGTGTCGTTGAACACTTGTAAAGCATCTGCGCATTCATCTCAAACACCGAGGAAGAACACTTCATTGTATTAGCCATTGTTTTATATTCTCTATCCACAAAATCCCACCTGCAAGTTGCTGGCTCGTTTACATAAACTTCTAAAGGAAGAGAAGATGTATTATATGCAACTGGCATTCCATTTATCAAATTAGTGCTAACAATTTGTGCAGGAGTTGTGTCAGGTCCTTTCTCAACACAGAATTGGAATACAAACTCTCCTTCATTTTGATTTCCGTTCGCATCTTGACACGAAACATAAAGTTCATAATCCGCGTCGTTATTTATTGTAATCTCTTCTCCATTACTGCTCGGTCCAGGCAAACTCAAAATTTGAGTATGATTTCTTAGAAGCAAACTATTTCCTCCAAAGAAGAATTTCATTTCATCAAACGGTTTAACTTTTCCGTCGGAATTTCTTACATAATCAATCTTACATTTTGCCGGTTCGTTTGTTGTAACTCCAAACTTAAACGGAGTAAACGCTTTAACACAACCCGTTTTTGTCTCAGTTGATTTTATGAACGTTCCTCTATTCGGCGGATTCTTTGTGTTGTCTGGAGTATATTTATATCCAGGTGATAAAACGCTCGTCCAAGGTTCAACGATTGGTGGATCAACATCTTTTCTATTTATCCAAACACATTCTTGATTATCAGTTCCTGCGTTGACTAATTCACATCCTTGTCCAAGAGATTTACATTGATATTCGCTGCAAGGAAGTATGCTTTGTTTATTGCATTGCTCACAATATTGTCCACCCGTCGGCGCATCCCATGGTAAACATTCAAACCTAACCGTTTCAGATTTTTCTTTTTTATTCATAAGTAAAAATATTGCTATACCTACTGCTGCTCCTGCAGCTAGCCCCCATCCCATTCCTGCAATGTTACCAACGAATCTTCCAACTAGAACTCCCGCCCCAATTGCTGCCGTTGCTGCATTTCTTGTCGTTTCGCTGTCCGTTAAAAATCCAGCCGCAAAATAAGTTATACCTGCAGCTGTTAATCCCCAAGATGCACTCGAAACAAGATTATCCATCATCAAACCATTTGTCATTGAAGTTGCTCCAGGTTTAGGAATATATTCTTCCTTAACTGGATCCCATGTTGCTTCTTCTCCGAAACCATATATATTTCCAACAGAATTCCATAATCCTCCAGTTTCAGCCTTTGTGGGTTCTTGCTTAGTTATATCCTTTCCTCCATTGGTTTCATCATTCAATGAAAAATCACTAGGTGGCTCTTTAGATCCACCATATTTTATTTGCGGAGCAGGATATGGTGCGCTCGAAGGTAAACTGCTAATCTGAGTACCAACGAGTGGGCCTTCTATTCTTCCTGCAGGACTTGAAATTTCTGTACCAACGCCAGCAATCTTCCAACTTTCTGAACTCTGAAGAGGAATTGATGAAGGAATTCCATCTCGTGGATCTACATCTTGTCCACCAACAATACCAAAACTTAAAGAAATCAAATAAGCAATCGCAACAGTCGCAACTATTAAAGTTATAATTTCACTCCCAGCGATTAATTTTAATCCTCTTTTATTTCTTTTTATCATTTTAATTTTTTATTGTCTAATTTTTTTAATTCTTTTTTTAATTGTGGGATTTTATTTTGTATTACGTCCCAAAGAAGTATAGGATTTATTTTAAAGTAAGCATGACTAATAACATTTCTAAAATCAATAAAACTTTTTATTTCTGTCTTATAATCTCCCCATAAATTAGGTGGAATTTTTTTTAATGATTCTCCGATTATTTGCATTCTCATACCATTAGAATCAATCGCATCTTGATTTCTCGAAAACGAATTAATATCTGATCCTCTAACCGAATTCTCTATATTCTCAATTGCCCTTTCAATGTCTTTAAGCCACAAATTATATTTTGACATATTCCACCTCTTTTTTAACATGTTCAAGCTCCGGTTTCAAATCACTTTCAATAACTAAATCAACTTTTCTTTTCGTAATTTTCTCAAGGAAGTAATGCGTTTTCATATAAGTATCAAAACTGATTTCATTAAATTCAACAAGTAAATCTACATCACTTTTTTCATTTTGCTTATTTTTTACAAATGAACCAAAAAGTCCTATTTTACTTATACCGATTTTTCTAAGAGTTTCCTTTTCTTTCTCTATACTTTTAATTATTTGAGTTTTTGTTATCATTTTAATCCTCTTTTATTTCGTTTTATCATTTTGATTTGCTTCATTTTCAGTTATTATTCTATATCCGGTATTATATCCTTGAACATTGATGAAGTTTTTATTATTTCCACAATCTCCTATCGCTGTACACATATTGTTTTGAGTTAATTCCCACGAACTTTCTAAACATTCACAATTCTCTACACATTTCCACTTTCCGCCAAGCGCTTTCTTTTCATATTTAACAACACATTCTTTATTCGCCATTGTGCAAAGTGATTGTGCATCTCCTTCCTCCCAAAAATTAAATCCAGGCGCAATTAATGGTAAACAAGCTCCAGTCTCACTTCCAACACTCTTATCTCTTAAATTCGCTTCATCAACAGGATCTCCAATTGCATTTCCAGTTATGCCACTTCCAGATGTTGTAGTTGTCGTCGTACTTGTGAATGGTTGAGAATTTGCCGTGCTCGGAAATGCTTCTCTAGCTTTTACATCCGACGCCGCTTCTTGTCTCGGTGCATTTATTTCTAATCCAGGATACCATTTACAATCTCTTGCATCAATATTTTCACAGTCTAATTTATTGACTTGAGCAAAACAATCTTGCCATTTATTTGGCCTGCACGCCGCAACTTTATAATCATTCACACTACTCTGAATACAAATTTCTTGTCTAAAATCTGAACAAGGCTCGACGGTAACTTCTCCATTATAACAAAGCATTCTAAAATGCCTGCTTCCCGGAAGACTTTTACCAATTCCTTTTGCATTATAACACCACGTCTCTCCATGCTGATAATGTTCATTTTCAAAATCACAAGACAAATCTCTACAAACATAATCTCCATATTTCGGTCGAGACGAATCTTGACTTTGGCTGTATGCTTTACAAGTTGAACCTAAAAAATAATCACAATTTCCACACGACGCACCCTGAACTCCAGTATTAGCAGAATTAGGATTACAACTTTCTTCTATTGGAACAACCTTACTCCAATAAAGAGTATCATCAGCACCACCATCAACTTTTGAAGCATCATAAATATTAGCTAAATTCCCACACGTATCAACAAAATAAACTTCATCTCTACCTTCAACACAAGTCGTTTTCTCACTCTTACCGCAAGATGTTCCTAAACTTTCGTCAGAACACAAAAACCCCGGATGAAAACTGACCGTTGAATTATCATCGATATTATCCGTTCCTTTAAGATCGTTGCATTCTTTTTGTGTCACAAATTTACATGTTATATCAAATTCTTTTTCATAAACGCAAGCGCCTTTTACATCTGAAGTAGCTGATGCAATACATTCGACTTCGTTAGTGATATCACGTCTATAATTTGTTTCAAGTCCATAAAGTTTTGAAAGCCGTTTACATCTTGTCTGAGTAACAAATGCCGCCTGATCATTTAATAAACAACATCCTAAATTACACTGAGGTGGAAGTCCATTCACCGCATCTTTCCAAACTCCTCCTTCTATATCACAAACTTTCTCAGGAGTATTTTCACTACATGTTCCTTCATTTGAATCAATACAATATCCCATTCTGCAATATGATGCAGCCGCACATGATGTTGGTGTACTTCTAAGTTCACCGCTCGTATCGCATTCAGATTGCGGCGCGTTTTGACACCATGCACCCGTCTTTGTTTTTTCACAACAATATGAAACTTCTTGACTTGATACAATAATTGACGAATATAAAAAAGCGATAGCTAAAATTAGAAATATTCCTAAAATAAAACCTCTTTTTCTCATTCCCATTTTATTTTTTCAAACTCCTTAAATGAATTAAAATCGAAACCATTAGTCCGAATGCAGATATAATCATCTGATTTAAACTGAAACATTGAGTATTTACTACAATCAAAGATAGATAAATGAGTATAAAAAAATTCAGTAGATTTCCAAGCCATGTTAACAATTCTTACTCCATTATTTTATTAAAATTTTAATTATCCCATAAATGAGAATTATGATCGCGATTATCCCTAATGCCCATAAAATATAATCCATCCAATTTATTTTTTTCACACTCTTTTTCCTCATTTTTTCATTTCCTTTTTTTAATTTTTCTCCAGGGTCTTTTTCTAAAAGAGCCTTTTTCATGCTCCTATTCCATATCCAGGTGGCCAAGCAACACTTCTCGACGCAAACTGAAATTTACTTTCTGGATTGTTTCTATCTGTTAAAATATAAATCGTCGTCCCGTCGCCCTCTTTGTATTTCTCCACCTTAAGGTCAGGATAGATATTCATGTATGTTGTCGTTTCCGCATCCCCATATTTTGTTTCATATTCGAGGATGCTTGAAGCAATACCTATATGTTCATAAAGATTATTATTCAAAACTATCTCTAATCTATCGATCGTCGACGTCTCATCACCTTTTTTAATAGTGAGTTCTCTATTGAAAGTAACTAAAATTCTTTGAGGCAATAGTTCTGCGCTCGTCACATTTTTTTTCACAATGTTTATTGAATAGCCCTCATTTTCATATTGTGCTATAAGATCATTAAAACAAGAATTTTCTTCCTCTTTGATTCCTTTAACTATTTCATCAGCAACTTGTTTAAAGAGCAATGGTTGTTGCATCACACATGTTTTATAATATTCATTTGTATAACATAAATATTCAATCTTACTTCCTTTATACTCGTAAAATAACTCCGGCTCTAAATAACCTCCTTGATTAGAAAGATTAACGACGACTTCACTGACTTTGTCTTCCAAACAATTTTGAATAAAACTTTGTGGAGATACTTTATTTCCGCCAGTTATATCTTTTATATTCGGCCAAAACATATAGAATAAAATCGCAGCAAAAACGACTATCACAGCTATTATGATAAATATTGTAACTTGTCCCTTACGATGCAATATTCCCTCTTTTCCAATCATTTTATTTTAACGAATACACAATTTATAAACTTTTTATTTAGTTATATGATGCTTCCGGATAAACTTTTATAGCGCAATCGCCATTTATATTTCCGAAAACATCTTTGCATTTTATGAAGTAAGTAATCCCGCTGTTCCACGGAGCGCTATGTTTTGTATCAAATACATTTGTCATCCTGTTCACAGTGTCGTCGCCTAAATTAAAATCACATCTATTATTTGTATACGAACAAGCTGCTTCTTCATCTGTAATAATTTCTAAACCATTTCTATATAAAACTCTCACAACTTTCGGTGGCTCATCATCAATTCTCACACTAAAAGTCGTATTCGCATATGCAACTTCCCCCGCAGTATCTCTGCACTTAAAAAATAATTGATGATTTCCTTCTAAATATTGCAGTCCTCTTTGAGTATGGGTTGAAGCTAAAGTATTAAAGAACTCAATCATTCCAGTATCCACTCCGCTCTGACTAAAAGCGCAGGAAGATACTCCATTATTTCCACCACCAGTTGTCCTAAGTTCAAGATCAACCAATATTTGAGGAGTATAACCTGAAACAATTTCTCCTTTTGGTTTTACAACTTCAATTTGTAATAAATTCTCAACAATATTTAGAGTGTAAGAATATCCATCATTTGTATTTCTACTCTCCCCAGGTTTAGGAGTGTATTCCTCATAATCAAGCCAAGGTTGATCTCTGCATTTTATGAAATAAGAATTCTCTCCTCTCGTAAGTCCGTTTAAAGTAGTATAACAGCTATATCCCAAA
The DNA here is from genome assembly GCA_002763085.1 of Candidatus Pacearchaeota archaeon CG10_big_fil_rev_8_21_14_0_10_32_14. GTDB lineage: Archaea > Nanobdellota > Nanobdellia > Pacearchaeales > GW2011-AR1 > PFCY01. The sequence goes on from PFCY01000067.1 coordinate 14,948, forward strand.
GATGAAACTTCATCTACAAATTCAGAACAATTTAAACCAAAACTCATTTCATCATAAGGAACATTTCCAACAGACGCAAGTTCGTATTTACATTCTGCTGGCTCATTCAAGTTAACGATTAAAGTTACATTTTGAGTGTTATGATTCAATTGCGCGCCATCTTGAGGATAAATAGAAGTGATTCTTGGCGGAGTTAAATCCGGACCTTCTTCGACGCAGAAATCAACTAAATAATCTCGAGTATTGATATTTCCTTGTATATCTTGACATTTTATATAAAACTTTGTCGCGCCAATTCTATCTCTTATATCTCCTTCAAGATCTCTTACATCAAGACTGCTCAAACTCGGCATCTTTATATCCAGGGTATGATTAAATAAATATAATGTGGTGTCGATATCAGTAAACTCCATTTCTTCATATTGCGTTCCACTCACTGTCGAAAGTTTACACTGCGCAACTTCATCAGTTGTAAGAGTGAATTCAACATTTGTAAATTCAGGTATACATGCACCATCGTCTCTTCTGACTTTAACATGTTCATTTTCAACTTCATCTTCAAATCTATATCCTTCATCAACTACTCCCGATTTTATGAATGGAGGAGAATGATCATTTGCATTTATCTCTTCACATCTTGCATCTTTAGTATCGTCATTTACAATCCTACACGCCGTTCCTAAACTTTCACATCTATATTTACTACAAGGATACATTTCAGAATCAACATTACATTCACCGCATTTATCACCGCCGACAGGAGGTTGCCACGCCAGACATTTAAATTCAACGGGGATTTGTTTCGTTTCACCTATTCCTATTATTCTCATGATTACTGCAACTATTACAGCGACTACAACCGCCCATATTAATGCTGTCAATGCCACTCCAAGTCCTCCAGCTAAAAATCCTGCTCCACCACCAAATAAATTCGCTCCAATAAATCCTGATATTCCTCCAGCAATCATTCCTCCAGCAACTACTGCCATCGCTGCTTGCCCTTCAAGTCCAAATATTTTTGCAACAAAAAATCCAACTGTCGCTCCAGTTCCTATTCCACTAAATGCCGCCATAAATCCTCCAGCGCTAACTGCCGTCGCTGGTGTAGCTCCATTAATAGCGGTCATGCTATATGGAACAGGCGATCCCGCTGCTTGAAGACCCGGATTGAATGTCATTGCATATATCGGTGAACTAGCCGCAGCTCCAGCTCCAGCTGTTGAACTTCCCACTCCTAAAAATCCAATCACACTAGCAACAGTTCCAATACCTCCCGCATAAAGTCCAATTTGTCTAAGTAATGCTAAAGTTTTATTATTTTGATCAAGTTCATTTCCGTCAGAATCTCTAAGTGGAGTTCCAGTTGCATTTAGAATTTGATTTATATCTTTAGGTTTTGCATATAATCCTTCGATAACTTCGTCATATTCACTAATTTTATTTAAGTATTCTGAAGTCAGTCCAGGAGATCTTGATATACTATAACTTTGAGACAAATCGCCGACGTAATTTACACTCGCTCCGCAGTCTCCTATTGACATGCACAGATCATTCATCTTATCAGCAAAGCCAGCCTCAGTACATGCTTTGTTTGCTTTCCATACCCATCTTATTCTCGGACGACCATTCCTGAAATGAATTTCTTTGACTTTGACTGCAATGCAAGTTCTGCTCGCAAGAGAGCATAAATCTTGAGATAAAGTTCTTTGATCTGGAGCTAAATCAAAACCACGAGGGTATTTCGGAACACACATATCAAACTTGAATTTATCCGCAGCATCAACAGTTTTAACGAAACAATCTTCATTAGAATTACAATCTTGTATCATACTAGAAACTCCGCTAGCTCTAGATTCGTCACTATCTTCAACTCCGTCCCTAGAATTATAACTCAAACATTCAATTGCCTCATTTAATTTACATGAAGATACAGAAAATTCATCTCCATTTTCGCTTTCTATTTCACTTTGTACACATATTTGACCACGATAGTCTTGACAAGGCTCGATTTTCACTTTTCCATCAATGCAAATTCTTTTCCAGTGCCTGCTTCCGGGTGTATCTCTTCCTTCTCCAATCGCTCCGTCATACACACACCAACTTTCTCCATTCTTTCTATATCTATTTCCAGTCTGTTCGCTTGAAGGACAATTCATGTTTAAACATTGTAATGTTCCCGACGAAGATTCACCACATCTACTTCCTAAAAATCTATTACAATTACCGCAAGAATTAGACTCGGCATTTCCATTTTCAGATTCACTTCCGCAAGTATCAACTTTACTTACAACTGTATTCCAATAAGTCGGATCATCTTTTCTTGCTTCATCATAAATGTTTCCAACATTTCCGCAACTGTCTAAAAAATAAATTTCATCTCTTCCATCAACACATGTTGTGTCAGTTGTTTTTTCACATATTGTATTTAATTCTTCATTTGAACAGAGTTTACCTTGATATGAGGTTCCGCCATCTAATACACATTGTCGCGCCGATATAAACCTACACCTGTTTCCCTCTTCTTCTTCGACGGTAAATACACATGCCCCCTTCTCTTCAGTTTCAGCTTGGGCTAAACATTCATATTCTGTTTTTATATCTGATCTAAACGGATCTCCATTATATCTATCTCCAGCCATATATCTGCATGCCTGTTCCGTCGTAAAGATCGCTTCATCTCCTAAAACACAACATCCTTTGACACACGCATTATCCGGAATTTGTAGATCTATACAGCTCTCATCTCCGGGATTATCAGCCACAAATCTAACATTATCTCCATGACATTCTCCAAGAGTTGACATTGGACTGCAAGTTCCAAAGTGATCATCTATGCAACATCCAACTCTGCATCTTGCATCATTTTCGCACAATGTCGGCGAAATTGGCGAACTCGAACTGCAAATTCTTGAAACCTCTGTGCTGAGTATGTCCTGACAAATCGCTCCACTGTTTGTTAACGCGCAGCAATTCATCATCGGCTCACCAGTCAATTCTATATCATTTGATGGAGGTGTCAACGTGTTTCCAGGAATTAAATTATCACTATCACTTTGTGCAGAAACACTTGGAATTAAATCAGCTTCATTTATTGCAAAATTAATTATTTTTGAGAAAATATTTTCTCCATCTGTTTCTATGATTATTCCATCATTCAACACTGATTCAGATTCATGAATAGTATAAGCAAAAGCAAAAGTTGCAATTATTAAAATTGAAATTTCTAAAAATACTAAAAAGTGTTTATTATATCCCATTATCCAATTCCGGGAGGGATTCCACATCCCCTTACCGCAAATACAAATTCTTCATTTGTCGTTTTATGTTTAATTGAATAAATTGTAGAACTATCCTCTGCTCTGAATTTTTCTATATCATAATCAGGATACAAAACCATATAGCCAGTCTGCTCAAAATTACAAAACCAAGATTCTTGACTGATAATTTCTTGAACAACGCTTGAAAGATCATAAAATTTAGACATCTTCACGACCTTGATGTTCTCAAGTTTTCGTTTTTCTCCATCTTTACTTATGACGAATTCATTATTTATTTTTAGAATTACCCTGTCAGGAACTAGTTCAACATCAAAACTCAAATCATCGACTGAAATGTCGGCTGTAAAATCTTCTTTCTCAAGCTCATCATTAAGTTTAAGAAAACAATTTTTCAATTCTTCTTCAATATCATCATGAATTTCATTCTGAAGATGTCTTAGTAAAAGTGGCTCTTGATTTATGCACCTCTGATAATTGTTTATATTGTAGCATAAGTAGGCAACATCCTTTCCCCCATAATTTATTGTTAAATTGCTTTCAGCATATCCTCCTTGCGAAGAAATTTTGTTCAGCGATGCCGTCAAATCATCTTCTAAACATAGATCAACATAAGTTTCTGGATCAAAATTTGTTTTCTTTGAAATTTGGGGTTTTATATCACCCCTTAAAAGTAAAAATAATAAAATCAAGACAACGATTAAAACTCCTATTATTACAAACATCGTTACCTGACTTCTTTTATTTTTAGCATAATATTTCATTTTTTCCTTTTCATTTCTTCATACAGTAATTTAATTGCCTCTTCAATTGCATGAGATTTATTTCTGTAATATGAATTCTTCATTATTTCATCCAGAAGTTTTTCAGTTTTCTCATCAATAGTCGCCGATACTCTTGATTTTTCAGCCATTTTCCTCTTTTAATTGTAATACAAAATATATTTAGTAATAACAAATATATTTTATAACACTAAGTTTACTATGTATTACTAAATAATATATTAAATTCAACTATAAAAATGTTTTCATAAAAAATCTTAGAATTAAATTTGAGTTTTTCCTGCTAAATATAATTCGACATCAACTCCAAGACCTGCAAGTTGAATTAGATTGGGTTTTCTGGCAGGAAGCATATGGGCTTCATTAGCTGTATAATCGACAAGCGGTCCAATGTTTAGTCCAGCAAGTTGAATATCATTTAATGGTCCTTCTCCTCTTAACATCTTAGCCTCGTGCGCCATATTACAAAAAGGATCCCAATTCCATCGGTTAGCTTGCAACTCTTTTATCCGTGTTTCATCCTCAGGATGTTCTTGAAGATATTTTTCCTTTTCATCCCGCCCACCTCTTATCAAATCACATAAATAGGAAGTATGCTCTCTTTCTTCTCTCCCTACTTCAACAGAATCTTTTATCGCCTCATAAAATGTTTCCAAGAATTCATTGCCCATTACTCATAATGTTCGTTGAAGTTTAAATAGTTTTATGTAATCCACAAAAGAAATTATTTTTTAACTGATTGAGGATATTCATCTCTTAGAATCTTCAATAAGTCTTCTTTTATTTGATTTCCTGATTTATTTCTAAACCCACGGCCTTCAGAACCTTCATATTCGTAATAACCTCTGGAAAATCCGCTCATATATATTTCAATAACTTTTTCTTCATATTCGCGGGCTATATCTCCAATTTTGACTATGTCTTTTGAAACAAGTCTCAAGAATTCTTTATACGCCTTTTCATCTTCTTCATTCATTGAAAAGTTTATTTTTTTAAGTTAATAAATAAAATTATTGTCTAATATATACTCTTTAATTTAATCCTCAGTCTCAACTCTCGGCGCTAAAATAAATGTCAATTCCATCTTTTCGCCTTTATAGTCAATCCTCAAAGGATGTTCGCTAGCGAATTGCAGAATTGTTTTTTCAACAAGCTTTGCTCCTTTCATAAATTTTTGTAAATATTCTAAACTATATCTTGCCTTGCAGTTTTCAGCTTCCATCTTAACTTCGTCTCCGCTAAATTCACTTCTTGCAGAATTCAAACTTTTTGCTTCTACAATAAATTTCCCATCTTGGACTATAAAAGAACATGCATCACTTACAACATTACAATCATCTACCGCATCAATTATATCTACCGAATTTATTTCAACTTTTGCAGAAAATTCAAGATTCGGGACTTGCTTCTCTTCAGTATCGACTTCGATCAAAACTAAAGTAAAATTTCTTATAATTCTGTCGTGGATGCTTATCTCAAGTATATTGCTATTTTCTTTTTTTTCAAGAACCAGAATACTTTTACTGCCGCATCTCCTCAAAATAGCTTTTAAATTATCTAAATTGACACCAAGCGCTTCCTCTTTTACTTCAGCAATATATTGTGAAAAAGCAGACTTTGGAATTTTGAAACTCACAAGTGAAACGTTCGCCGGATCCATAGCTGTTATTGAAAGCCCATATTCACTAAACCGAATTTTAACTTCAGTTACAAGTTCACTTATGAGTTCTATACTTCTTGAAAGAAGCGCCGGATTTTCAAACTTAACTAACATTTTACAAAAACTTCTATATATCCTATTTTTTAAGTATTATTGTAGTCAAAATGGCTTAAATAAGCCACATACTCACTATCTTTATTTTTAACAATTTATTTAAACTTATCCATCAAACATCTCACGTAAAAGAGCATGGAACAAAACAATTCTTATAAAAGTCAAAATGAAAGCGAAGAGGTTTCACAAAAAGAAAAAAGAGTTAGAAATCTGACAGCTTTGTATTATTCTCGCCCGGAAATCCAAAAAGCGATGTATGAATTTTCCAAAAATCGAGAAATCGCTCCAAGGTTCTTTGAGGGATTTGGAAAAAGACCGGACGTTCTTCAGTATTACTCTGACATTTTTTCTCTTTCACAAAAAGGGGCGACATCATTTCATTGTAGCGAAGAATTATGGAGTGATCCACTTCAGATTGTAACTGGGATGAACGAAAAACAAGCAAACGAGCTTAGGATTGGATGGGATTTATTGATTGATATTGATTCAAAATATATTGATTACAGTAAAGTCTGTGCAAAGATAATAATAAAATTCTTGGAATTTCAGGGAATAAAAAATATCGGAATAAAATTTTCAGGGAGTAAGGGATTTCATATAATAGTGCCATGGAAAGCATTTCCAAAAATTGTTTTCGGTCAAAAGTCTTCAGAGATGTTTCCAGAGTGGCCAAGGATAATTTCAAGATATATTACTGAAAGAGTAAAAGATGGATTAGTAAAAGAACTTTCAAAACTAACGATAGGACCGACTTCAGCATATATAAAAGACCAAACCGTCTCACAACTTGTAATGCCAGATATAATTCTCGTCTCATCCAGACATTTATTCCGTATGCCATATTCCCTCCACGAAAAGACCGCTTTAGCAAGTATTGTTCTCGATAAAGATAAAATAATGGATTTTGATGTCCAAGATGCAAATCCACTCAAAGTCACAAAAGAAAAGATTTATCCATTTAATCCAGAAAATACGAAAGATGGCGAGGCCTCCCGTCTTTTAATGCAAGCACTCGATTGGTATAAAGATCAAAACATAAACGAAGACACACAAACGCAATCATCAAGAAACTTCGACTTCAAACCGATAAAACTTGAAAAAATTTCCGACGAGTTTTTTCCCCCTTCAATAAAACAGATTCTTCAGGGCGTACAAGATGGTCGCAAGCGCGCATTATTTATTTTGATAAATTTATTTAGGTCCATAGGGATGGAAAAAGATGAACTTGAAAAAAGAATTTACGATTGGAACAATAAAAATGAAGTCCAGCTTAAAACAGGTTACATAAAATCTCAATTAATGTGGTCTTACAGAAATAAGATTGTTCCCCCCCCAAATTTTGACAAATATTATTATCAAGGCATAGGCGTCATTCCGACACCCGAAGAAATACGACTAAGAAATCCTATTAATTACGTCCTTAAAAAATCAGAAATGCAAAATCAAAATCAAAATAAAGTTAAGAAAAAATAATTGTTATTAATCACAGGCTTCATCCCAAATTAAATTTTTTTGTGAGATTTTGTTTGTAATTTACTTGCCCACCCAAATTGAGTCCCACCCTAATACCAAACAAAATCTTTATTAAAATAAATTAATTTTTGTAATATGGGATGAAGCCTTAATCACATAAAATTTTATAAACCCTATTTCATTTTTTTATCCATGAAAAAGAAGGTGAAGAAGTTTCTTATCTTATCTGTTCTCGGACTTCTACTTGTTAATCTGACTTTTATTAGTGCAACGATTTTAGTTTTGAAGTACGGAAGAGTAACACTTAATCCTGGAGAAAAGTATACCGTTAATATTCCTTTTTTGGGGTTGTCTAAATCATCACAAATTTGCGGAACAGCTCAAACAACTTCAGGAAAAGAATTGAGTGGAGTAACCATCAACGTATACTATAAAGGAGAAAATAATATTTTAAGAACTGCAACAACTGATTCCCAAGGCGAGTATTGTTTAACTCTCCCCGAAGTCAAAACAAAAAAAGAATATGATATCAATATTTCTTTTGATAATGTAACTCAATCTGGAGAAGATATAAAATTAGGTAGCAATAATTATACTCTAGAATTTGATGATCATGATACTTTCAGTAAAACTTCAGACAAATTTGTGACCTTAAAAGGTAGAATTTACAATGAAAACGCATTGATAGAAAACGGTCGATTCGAGGCTAGTGTAAGATATTATCCATCAAACGGTTCTTCTAAGCAAGTTCAGGCTTCTCACACATATTACGTTAATATTGATCCCGAACAAGTTTACGAATTTCCTAATGATGAAATGAATGTGACTTGGACAATCCCGTCTGATGCTCAAACTGGTGAATATAGATTTTTGATGAAAACTTCTTTTAACGGAAAAGAACGAAGTAGTTTGTACTCGTATTTCACATTAACAGAATAATTTATTCAAAATCTTATCATAACAAATTTTAAAAACAACAAATAACTGTATCTATCATGAAAAAGAGTGTGTCAATGTTTGTAATTCTTACAGTCATATTTTTATTTATAATCTCTGCCAATTTAGTTCTAGCTCAAACTACGACGTCAGGCAACAATACGCCAGAGGCAAAAGTTTCAAAAGCATACACTTGTCTTGAAAATAAAGTCAAAGGAAAATGCGATACCTTGACGCTGGATCAACAAATTTTTTCAATACTTGCTTTAAAATACGATTCAAACATCCGTTCAGAATGTAAAATGTCATTAGTTGCCCAAGCAGACCTTTCAGCAAATAATAAACCTAAATGCTGGCCAAAAGATAGATGTGGAATTAAAACAACCGCCCAATCGATTCTCGCATTAAGTAGAATAAATGAAAACACGGATGACGCAGAGAGTTGGCTCATCTCTCAAAACACAACTCCAACAAATCTAAATTGGTATTTGCAAATAGAAAGCAATGAAGAGACAACTTGTTCAATTTCATACGGTCCAACTGGTCCAAATTACAATAACCAATTAATAATTGGAACAAATAAAAAAATCTCCGGCGATGCTGGTAGCTGTCTACCGATTGATACTGCTGGCGGAAGTTACTGGTTAAGAATAAATTCAGGTTCAGATTGTTACACTCGAACTTACACAATAAAATGTAACAAAGGATTTTTAACAACTCTTTTATATAAGAGAAGCGGTTCTTCTACAGTCTATGTTTCAGATATTGTAAATTCAGCATCTGCCGACGGAGAAACCTCTGAAAAAATAAATTCTGTTTGTTTTGGTAAAAACGGAATTTGTGATTATGAAGGAAGTTTATGGGCTTCAATTACTCTTGACGCTTTAGGTTACGACGTAACCTCTTATTTACCTTATTTAACTTCTAATTCAGTAGATTATCCTAAGTTGCTCCCAGATTCATTCTTATACCTTCTAAAAGATTATCCTGACTTTTATGGCAACCTAATCAATTTACAAAAGCAAAGTCTTTGGGAAGTTTCGGGAGATAAGTTTTATGATACGGCTTTAGCGTTGCTTGCATTAAACACTTTAGACATTTCTCAAGTTACCGAAGCTAAAACAAAACTTCTAACTCTTCAAGACGCCGAAGGATGTTGGCAGGGAAATATTCGAAACACTGCATTTATTTTGTTTTCAGCTTGGCCACGACAATCGACTATAATTGATCCAGTTGTAGACACACCCTGCGATGATGGAGACAATCCCGCTGGATTCTGTAGATCAAGAGACAGTTGTTTAGAAGATGGGGGAGAAGTTTTAGAAAATTTTGATTGTTCAGGAATTTCAAAATGTTGCAGTGTCGAAGAGATCTTAGCCACTTGTGATGAAGAAGGTGGAAAGATTTGTAGTTCATCAGAAAGATGTACTGGGCAAGAAACAGATCAAGTTACCGGAGTTCAATTAGGAGAATCATGTTGTTTGCTTGGAGATTGTGTACCAAACATTCCAGATACTGAAACAGATTGTGAAAGATTTAACGTCGGTGGTGTTTGTAAATCTGAATGTGGTATTGACGAAGATTCAACTAGCGATGATTGCGGTTCCGATATTTCATCAATATGTTGTATTCCTCTTGAAGGATGCACAAACGACAATCAATGTCAAACTGGCCAGGTTTGTAAAGCAGGAGAATGTGTAACTAAGAAAAAATCTAGTTGGTTTATTTGGCTTTTAATAATTTTAATAATTCTTGTTATACTTGCGATTATATTTAGAACTAGAGTTAAAATGTTTTTACTTAGATTTAGAAAAGGAAAAGGAGATTATAAACCTCAAGGAGGACTTCCGCCTCGAGGACTTCCGCCTCGACCAGGTATGCCACCTCAAGGCATGCCACCACAAAATAGATTTGCACAAGGCTCACCTTTAGCAAACAGAGGAATGCCTCAAAGAAGTCCACCACCTCAAATCAGACCAATGTTTGGAGGCATGACACAAAGAATGTTTCCACCTCGACCACAATCACCTCCACAAAGACAAAGTCCCCCTACTCCTCAAAGACAATTACCTCCCTCCCCTCAAAAATCAATAACTACTAAAATAACAACTACAAAAACTACTTCAAAGCCTGCTCCAAAGAAAGATAAAGACTACGAAGACGTAATGGAAAAGTTGAAGAAGATTAGCAAATGAAATTTATCTTATAATCATTTCCATCTCAAAAATATTTATTAACTCTATTTCTATCTAAGTTAATGAAAAAGAGTGGTTTATTATTTATTTTGATCTTATTTGTAATTCCGTTTATTTCGGCTAATGAATATTTTTACAATACAGAAATAAAAAAAGGTGAAACGTTTCTCGTTACAATCGATGGAAATTTTGTAGATTCACTTCTTCCCGATAATATAGATTTCTATCGTGGACAAGTTAAAGTTCCTTTAGACTATGACGTTACAAAAATTGACGATCTTTATTACATTTATGCATTAATTTCTGATCAAGCGCAAAGCGGAAACTATTCACTACGAATAAAAGAGGTTGGTTACTATAAAGGTTCCCAAATTATTGAAGACGAAATAAGACTGAATTTCACAGTGCTGGATAGCTTCGCAGACTTTTCTATTAACAAAGGGTTCATCTCAACAAACCAAGATTTTTCTTTCAAGGTCCAAAATCTTCAGGAAGGAAGAATTCAACTCCAGATTAATGAAGAAATATTAAGTGGAGATACTAATCCTCTTGAATTTTCATACGACAATTTATTTAATGAATCTAAATCTATAATCCTAAAATCGGGAGAAGAGAGAGAAATTATTTTTGATACGACATCTATTTCAAAAACAACTTTCAGAAATATAATTGTCTCATCAGCCCAAACAGCTTACACAATACCTGTTTTTATTTTTGCTAATAAAACTGAAGTGATAACCGACCCCTCTCAAACATCAAATTTCAAATTCAGTCCAAGCGATCTTAACTTCACGACGTCAACTGATAATAAAAAAACTGATTACATATACATAGTTAACACTGGAAAATCAAAATTAGAGAATATTAAAATAGTTTTATCAGAGTCTCTCACTCCTTATGTTAAATTATCTACATATAAGATCTCAAAACTTGACTCAGGTTCTGAAGCAAAAGTTGAAATGTATACTACTTCAAAGTCAGAAAGTTCTGTAGAAGGTGAAATCACTGCTTCCATGACAAATGAAACAATTATAATTCCAGTTAAAATAAGTTTTGTTAAGGGTTATGTTCCGCTGCCCGTTAATGACACAAATTCTACATACGGCGGTGGAGGTAATGTGACTCCTGGCGGTGAAGATACTGGCACTTCAAAAAGTAGTTTTTCATTAACTAAAATAATCGGGTGGGGGCTTCTAATTTTAGTGATCTTATTCTTGGCTTGGTTTTATGTTAAGAAATATAAAAAAGCAAAAAAGAAAGTTGACATTCTTGACATCGGAGAAAAAGGTGGACTTAGAAGGGATTCAAGTGGGCTTCCTCCTCGTCCAACACATAATCTTCTTGATTTAAAGCGAAGATAGAATATATCCTATTTAATTATCTTGTTTAGGTTTTGAATTATCTGATTTTTTCATAACTCCCGCAAGTTTTTTCAATTGATCTTCAAGTATTTTTTTTTCAACTTGGGTGATTCGCGTTATCTCATCATAACCATGTAATTGCGCAAGAAATTCCTGGAAAATTTCATTCCATCCATTATTTGTCAACGCTAAAAGCTCTGGATAAACTATTTCAACGTGGGCGGGCATATATTTCATTGCGACCATTGCTAGTTGTAAAATCTCCTCGACATCAATTTCAACTTCTGCAAAACTTGTAAAAAATTCAGGTCTATCTTTCATAGGTATTGGAGAATTTATTTTTTTCCTCAATATTTTAACTCCTTTTTCTTCACCCATCTTTTTTATCATCCCTTCAAGCGTTTCAACTAAATGTTCTGGAGGTTTGCCCACAACCTCAATAATCAAAATTACATTTATGTTTTTTGTTTCCTTATTCCTCTCTTCTTTTGATCTAGACGATTCCATGTTCTTTTTTTATGTATTTTTTACCGTAACGCAGTCCATAAAGTCCAGCGAGTACTAAACTAAAAACCATTAAGCCCTTAAAAGCAAAATTGTTTGAATTTTTTTCCTCACTATTCTCATCAAAGTCGCTTTTTATATTTTGTGATAATTTTATGACCTCAATCTCATCACCTGTTTCTTGAGTGTCACTTTGACTTATTTTGTTTATTTCATTATATGAAATTTTTGTTACTTCTTTTTTTGTTCCTTCAACCACCTCTTCTTCTGGTTTCTCTATTTCATTATTTTCCTCCCTCTTAGTATTTTTCACTTCATCTTTCTCCTTCTCAATCACAACTTTTCTCTCTATCACCTTTTCTTCATCATCTTTATTATTACTGTTACCATTTACATTTATTTCATACCCCGTAAAACTTTTTGAAGAACTCCCTCCATTTTTCCTTATTTTAATTTCAATTTTCCCCTTCCCATCGTAATTCTCCACTTTCATATTAAATTCCCCCTCAGAATTCTTAATCCCCCCATTTACATAATAATAAGTCGTCTGCCACTTTTCTTTATTATCGTCGTAAATTTTTCCAATTCTCGTTCCATGATCATCTAAAATATCTATCTTCGCATCATAATTCGCATTATCGTCTCCAAACCCAACAAGTTCAATTCTAAAAGTAAATTCTTCTCCAGAATTTACTTCATCAGGATAATCAACTTTTATAGAAGATTCAGCAGAAATATTATTTAAGATTAGAGATAAACTTATTATGAAAATCAATACGATAGCTCCTCTTTTCATTTATTAATAAGAATTTTAGGGTTTAAAGAAATTATTATATTGGATATTATCTCTCAAACCTTTCCCCATATCTCTCCGCAAAATCATCATATTCTACATTTGTTTTATTTCCTTCTTTTACTGATTTTGCAATCCAAATCTTTGAAAATATTTTATTTTTTAAATACCAAGCGCATTTCTCTCTCTCTTCTTTAGATAAAATACCATTAATTTTCACTTCAATACCTATCACACTATACATCTCATCATGAACATGCTGAATTGCGATAAAATCAGGAAAGCCCGTTCCAATCGTCATAACTTTTGAAAACGGATTAAATTTCCTTTTTGCGATTATCATCTGTTTCGTTTCTAGATCAACATTATTGCTCCATTTATCTACAATTCTCCCTTTAAGTTCTAAATCTCTTCTTACAATCAATTCAAAACGCCCTCCGGCAGCTCTTGATTTTCTCCCTTTTTTTACTTCAGATTTCTTTTTAGAAATCGGCACGCCCTTTTCATTCCAAGAAGTTTCGTATTCCTCACTTCCAGCTTTTTCAATCATCTCCATAATTTTTTCTTTATTTTCTTTTTCAATTTTTTTCATTTTAATTGAATAGTGATTAAACTTAAAAAGCTTATCTTATTCCAAAAATAATGAAAACCAAAGTTGTAGCATTGGACGTATACGGAACTCTCATTGCAAGCGATGATTATGATAATGAACTGCCTCCACGAGACGGACTTGCCGAATTCTTCAAAAAATGTTCTTCTCATGGAATTAACGTTGTTACATCTTCAGATGTAAATATTGAAACAATGAAAAGAGAATTAGGAGAAGCTTTTTCAAAAAGAAATCTGGAATTATCATTGTTTGACAATTTTTTTAGGATTACCACATTTAATCAAGTTAATCCTGAAAATCCTCTTCCAAAAGATTATCTTCCCATTCTCATGCATTATAAAATTCAACCCCCAGAATTACTCGTCGTAGGAGATAATCCGTACCTAGATTTCACCAAAGCTAAAGAAATTGGCTCTCAAACATTACAAGTTCCAAAATATATTATAAAAGAAGATGGTTTTGATTTTTCTTCTATAGAATTAATTTAACTACAGATCTCTTGCCTGTAAAGTTCGTCTTTGATTTGCTTTAGCTCTTTCAAGTCCATCCTTTAGAATTTGCTCAACCTTTTTTTCAAGAGCCCCACCAACTTCATCAGCGACATTTGGAACTTTGTTCTCTTTGTCAAGATCTTTCACTGCTTTTTTAATATTGCTTCTAACAATTAATTGTCCCGCTGGCATGATTTAAAGAATAATCTGTAAGATTTAAATCTTGCGTTAGTTGATTTTAATTCCTTCGCTCATGGAGTCGCTCACTTATTTATAACTCTGAAATTCTGCTCACGCTTGAATTTCTTCGTTAACTAAACGTGTGATATTACATGAAAATTTTTTAAAATATGCATGAACATTCTAAGTTAGCAATTACCAGGTGGAGTATCTACTTACCTTTCTCAAGTAAATCCTCTCATCTCTCACAATAAATTTTGACTTTACTTCAAAATTTATCGCTAATTTTTCTTGCGAAGCTTCGATAGTGCTAAGCAATTACCATGTGGAGAAAGTTTTATATATAACTAAGGTTATATATTTCCACAATGAAAGGGCTATCAAAGACTCGCGTTATTGGGGGTTCATTAATAGTGACCATCCCTTCCAATATAGTGAAAACTGAAAGATTAAGAGAAAACGAAACTGTTGAAGTTGAAATAAGAAAAGTTAAAAAGAATTTCTTTGGATCCTTGAAGGGAATAGGCAAGTTTACTGAGGAAGATAAATTAAAAGAACAGATTTAATAATGAAAATTCTTGTTGATGCTTACGCTTGGATAGAATATCTCAATGGAAGCAGTGAAGGCGAGAAAGTTCACAAGATTCTTCAAGGATCGGATGAATGTTTGACGTTATCTATAACTCTCTGTGAAGTGATAAGTAAAGTCAAAAGAAATAAATGTAATTTTGAAATTGCATATGAAGCGATTCATTCCAATTCTAGAACAATCGATCCAACTCCTATCATGTCTAAAGAAGGCGGATTAATTCATGCCAAAATGAGAGAAAAAATAAAAAATTTTGGACTCGTCGATTCTTTACTACTCGCATGCGCAAAACATCACGACGCTAAAATACTTACTAGCGATAATCATTTTAAAGGATTTAAAGAAGTTATTTTTTTGAAGTGATGTTAATCCCACGTTGATTTTCTCCAAAGAAAATCAATCGATTATTAATCTCAAATTTCCATCTAATTCAATTTGTGGAAATTTGCCATTCTTCCTAAAATTTCTTTAGAAATTTTAATTTAATAAGTAAGTCCTAACAACAATAGTTCCATCCACAATCAATCCTAAAACTCCTATAAGAAATAAAATAAATCCTATCCAGTCCGGAGGAACCTTATCCGTTTGAAGTATCCAAATCCCAACACAAATCAAAAAAACAAATGTTGTTAATCCAAACAAATCAAAAAATGATGGTTCAGTGATAATATTCACTATAATAATTGTCATAATAGCAAGACTAAAACCTACAATAGCATAAATCATATTCTCAGATTTATTTCTTCTTGGTTTTTTTATCATTATTCTTTTTTTCTTTCTTCACTTTATTTTTAGTATCTATCTTTTTACTTTCAACTTTCTTTTCACTCTTAGTTTTATGTTCCTTATTTTCAACTTTTTGATTTTTCAGTGGTCTAAGTAACGGGAACATAACACATTCTCTTATCGGTTTATCAACAATGAACGCAAAAACTCTCTCACTCATTCCAAAACCGCACGTCGGAGGCATACCATATTTCAGTGCTTCAACAAATTCTTCATCGTTCATCTGCGCTTCTTCATCGCCCTTCTCTCTCATCTCCGCTTGTTTTTTGAATCTTTCTTCTTGATCAAGTGCATCATTCAGTTCAGAATATCCATTCCCTAATTCACTTCCAGCAATCAAAACAAAAAATCGTTCAACAACACGAGCATCTTTTGAACTTTTTTTAGCAAGTGGGGAAATTTCAACGGGCTGATTTATAACAAACACAGGCCCAGCGATATTCTTCCTGCAATATTTCCATAAGGAATCAATCAGTCTAGGTTTATCTATCGGATCGTAATCAACTCTGAGTTCTTTTAATTTCTTTTCTATTTCTATTTCCGATGCATTCCATATATCAACACCAGTCCTTTTTTTAATTTCTGAAGCATAATCAATTCTTTCCCATTTTTTATCGACATCAACTTCATGTCCTCTTGTTTTGAATTTTGAAGTACCTAAAACTTTTTTCACAACATATTTGTAAAGCTCTTCCACAACTTCCATTCCTTTTTCATAATTTGCGTAAGCCATATAAAATTCCATTTGAGTATAATCTTGCAGATGCTCTGGAGAAGAACCTTCATTTCTGAATTGTCGTCCTATCTCAAAAGTTTTCTCAAAACCTGCAACCATAAGTCTTTTTTGCCAAAGTTCTCCCATAGAAATTCTCAAGAAAACATCTATGTCCAAATTATTATGATGAGTAATAAAAGGCCTCGCGTCAGCTCCGCCTGTTGTATTTTCTAAAACTGGAGTCTCAACTTCTATAAAATCTTTTGAAAGCAAAAATTCTCTTACCGATTTCCAAAAAATAAATTTCTTATAAAACAAATCTTTGATTTCTGGATTCAAAACAAAATCTAAATATCTTTTTCTATATCTATCTTCTTCATCTGTTAAGCCATGCCATTTTTCAGGTAAAGGCAAAATACTTTTTGAGAGAATTTCTATTTTATTTACAAGTATTGAAAATTCACCCGTTCGAGTTTTGAATGTTTTTCCCTCCACTCCAACAAAGTCTCCAGAATCAACATAACTCTTGAAAAATTCAAATGTCTTATCCGGAGTTTCCTTATCTTGAAAAACGATCTGGATATCTCCAGTATAATCCCTAAGTTTTACAAACGCAATTTTCCCTAAATCCCTTAAAGCTACAACTCGTCCGGCTGTTTTAACTTCTTTACCTTCAGAAAACTTCTTTATTTCAGAAATATTCTGCCTCCCATCGAATTTCGTCGGATAAGGATCAACATTATTCTTCCTAAGTTCGTCAATTTTCTTTATCCTTTCTTTAATGATTTCTTCTTCTCTTCCCATGATTTATTCAAATAAAATAGATTTATATAATTAACTTAACTATATCTATTCGTGATAAATAATGCCAAATAAAATTTCATCAAAAAATAAAAATGACTTTCTTCTTCCAAAGATATCTTTAGCTTTTTCAATAATCGGACGGATTATTTTAATCATGTCCATAATACTTGTTTTTATTTACTTGATAACTGGAACAATTGCATTCTTTATAGGAACCATTTTACTTGTTGTCGGATTTGTAACTTCTCTAAGAAGCCGTCTTTTAATAAAACAATCGAATAATTCATTACCCAGTACGGAGTTATATATCGCTTCATTAGTTATTTCAACAATATTGCTTATCCTATCACTTTCGATAATCTTGATGTATTTAGCCTTTTTTATTATATTCTCTGGAACAGATGGAGTTATAAGATAAAATTAGTTTCTGGCTTCATCCCAAGTTTCTCTGAAAGAGAAACTTGATTAAGAGCCTATCCACATAGACAGGCTCTCCAAGTAATAATTCCACAAGCCAAATGAAGCATCGCAAGATAATTTTCAGCCTTTTTGCACCAACG
>PFCY01000096.1:0-2988 GCA_002763085.1 Candidatus Pacearchaeota archaeon CG10_big_fil_rev_8_21_14_0_10_32_14
CTTTCGCGAAGTCACTCACCGTGCCATCTGGCACTCCAGCGAAGCTATTTTTAGAAACTACTTTCGCGAAGTCACTCACCGTGCCATCTGGCACTCCAGCGAAGCTATTTTTAGAAACTAATTGCAGTGGGAGCTTCGCCTCCGTGCCAGGTAAATCTGGGGCGGACGCGGATTGGATAAATCCTTTCAGAATTGTCATCGAGAATTATTGCGCTGCCTTTTAAGTCTGGAAGATCATTCATATATTGATTTATAGATTCTTGCAAATATGTTTGCATTATTAAATTGAGAGCTGTTATGTCAGGTTGAGATGTGACTCTGTGGGCTATGACTATATCGCTTTGAGTCATGACGTCTCTATGGATTTGGCCGGGTTGTTGCGTCGCTAGAACTAATGAAATACCTGGTTGTCGCCCTTCTCTTAAAAGCTGGACAAGAGCGTCTGTCGCAAGGGTCTTTCCTTCAAGCGGGAGGAACTCGTGTGCTTCATCTATTAAAATCCAGACGAGAGGGTCTGAAATTCCAGTTGAGGCAGTAAGAGATTTGCCGTATTCTAATCCTGATGAAACTGAAGCAACTTCTTCTTTTCTTCTCGCTGACATTCTTTGATTGAAAATCTTTCGTGAAATAAGTGAAATAACTAAGGCTCGGACGTTGAAAGAGCCTATAGAATTGTAAACACTTAAGTCTAGAACTGTTGTAATCCCACCTTTCGTCAAATCACTCACGCTTGTTGGCTTTATATCTTTCCTTGAAAAAATTCCCCAAGTATTTGCCGCTTGGAAAAGACCGATGGCGGCGTTCTTAATATCACTAGATGATTCTTTTTCATTTCTTATTTCTTCTATTATTGTATCAATGTCGTAAGATTTTTTTTCTTTTATTCTTGAGATGGATTTTTCTATTAAGATCGCGACAGGGTCGATTATGTTAAGACCAAAGGTCAATATCCAATCCTGAGTGTCCATTTCTTTTACATCGAGCGCGAAAGTGTCATCAACTGAAATACCATGTTTTACATATTCATCGTATTGACCAAAAGGGACGTAAACCCTCACAGGAAGTTTTTTTGTACTTAGGTTCCATTCCTGAAGCAATGCTTTGTCTTTATGATTGTCATGTTTCATCGTCCAGTATATTCCCATTGTATCAAATATAAGTGGAGCTATGTTTTGGGAGACTTCTTTAGGAAGATTTGAGAGTTCTTCAGCGATGACGCCGAGGGTGTAGGAATTATGAACAATTATATCATTTGCAATAAAATTGTGATTTTTCGGAACGCAAATATCATAGACTTTTGTTTTTTCTTCAAGTAACTCTATAGAAATAATTTCGTCCCAAAAAATATCTGAACTTGCAAGCATAAATAGGAGATTATGATTTTCTATTTTTGCTATTTGGAGAAGTGTTTGTCTTGATGGAGAATAATTGATTCTTTCTCTCATCGCTTTTGGATGTTTGTATCCCATCTCTCTTCCTATTTCAGCCCAATTTCTTGGTTTGTATGTTTCCCAAATTTCTCTTGGGATAGTATCAATATTAGGATTTCTAACTTTTGAAATAATTTCTTTTAATCCCATCTCTTGTTTAATTTCTTTTTCTCCGAAGAATCCTATCTCTTGTATAAACTTTATTGAGTTTTCTGAGTTAATAACTAGTTCGAATGATTTAAACTCTTTATTATTATTTTTTATTTTCTTATCTCTTAATTTAGATAAAATCCCGTATCTAAGGAGTAAACTCTGAATTTGTTTTATGAGTTTATTGGATGATGAACTGTAAGAGATTTCCCAGTAATCGTTAACTTTGTAGATGCTTCCATCACAACTAAATAATCTATTGAGGAAGAGAGATAATTGTTCTTTTTTTAATTGGATAATCTCATCTGAAAGAAATTTTTCTGTTGCGAGTAAACCAAACATTTTATCTCTTTCAATCAATTCTCTGATAGATCTTTTCTTGAATATGTTCTTTGACTGCGATGTAAATTGACCTTTGGAATTTCTGATATCATTTGAAGATATTATTTCATTTTTCCAATTTGGTGAAGAAATTCTGTAACTTCCTTTTTTTTCTTCAATCAAATTTAAAGTTGGATCAAATTTATTTAAGGATTCTCTAAAATCTGAGATTATTTTTTCGTCGTAGTTTGAGAATAAAACGATACTTTTCGTATGACCTTCAGCTAATAAATAAGATAATAATTTCACTTCATGTTCTGGCATTTCATTATTTCCAAAATATGGAGTAATTCTTGGGGTCGCAATTCTACTTCCAATGTTTAAATCTTGAACTGGCTTCCATCCTTTTATAGTTAACAAAGGGTGTTCTGGAGTGAGTTTTATTTCTTTTCCACTTCTAAGTTTAATTTTCAATAATTTATTCACTTCTCTTGAAAAAAATTCTGATTTCTCCGAAGATTCTATTTTTAGCTCATTATTCAGTGAGATTACTCTTTGGTGATCATTCTCCAAATCTTTAATTGGAATTTGGGATCCGTCCACTAAACTAATTAACGTGTCTCCATGGAGGCATTTTCCGCTTCCTCTCTTCCCCGCAACTAAAACTACATGACTTCTAACGACATCCATCAAGATCCGGTTACTTAAAGAAGTATACTGCCCCATTTTGACGTAGCCTTTTCCTAAATATATCAGTCCTTTATTCCCTAAACTTTTTTTATCTGATTCGTTTCTTCCTAAGATTATATCGTATGGCATTTTGTTTTTTATTTCCAAGACGTTCGCTCCGAAGTCGCGCACTTATTTATACTCAGAAATCCTGCTTCGCTTGGATTTCTTCATTACTAAAGATTTAATCCAAGAAAGTTTATAGAGATTTCTTAGACAACAGGTCAACTCTTACAAGCATATTTTTCTCTTTTTTATTATTATCGATGAACCGTTAAATATATATATATATCGATTTAATTGTGAATCTCAAATTTATTGAGAGGTGATACAGGTATAAGGAGGTGATAAAATGGTT
>PFCY01000096.1:3023-4737 GCA_002763085.1 Candidatus Pacearchaeota archaeon CG10_big_fil_rev_8_21_14_0_10_32_14
CAGACGGAAGAGTTTAAGAGTGTTGTTGTTAAGTCTGGAGATCCCACTTACATAACTTCTGATGGAGTTGCAGGAAAAATTGAAACTCAAAATAATGATTTAATCCTTGGTACGAAAAGGACAATGAACGATGGAGTCATTCATCCTATCATTTTCCAGCAAAATGGGAAGGAAGTTGCGAGGTTTAGTTCAATTTTTCAGAGTTTACAACTAACAGAAAGATTTGCATCAGGGGATGGAATTACATCATATAATCTAAATACTTTTGTTACTCACTTAGGAATTGGAACGGGATATAACAACAAATATTTAGGGGATGATGGACATTCTTATTTAGGTCCTAAAAAATTAGGTCTTATTCGAGGTGATATCAAACTTGGATCTCAAACAGAATACTCGGTTATCATGGATGGAAAGTCTTCAATTGAATATTTAACTTTGGGAACAGGATCTAAGGGATACCAATCAGCCTCTATTCCAGGAGCACATGCAGCTCTTAATTTCTGGGAAGGAAGTGATGGTGTTCATTATGTCAAGGGTGTTGCGATATCTCCAAGGTATATTTACTTTGTTGACGGAACAGAAGATCAATATCTAAATTTTGTTAGATGTAAACCTGATTTAACTACTGGGTCTATGAAGTGTGTTAAGTCGAATGAAGCTGAATTTAACTTTGATGTTGGGTATGATGAATCTTTAAAATCTACTACAACTCAAAGGGCGAATTTGTTTAAGTTTTCTTCCAATACCGTTGATTCAGTTAAATCTAATTTATACACTCCATAAAACTAATTTATTTCTTTTTTTTCTTTTATTTTTTCTTTTATATTTCAATGTTCTGATTGAAGTCTTCGAAAATTATTTTATCCAGGGTTTTATCATATTTAAATACTAAAACCTGATTTTTATTTATGTGAACTCTTTTGAATTAATGAAGCGGAAATTTTAGATTTTTATAATGTTCTATATCGTATGGCATTTTTAATGTTAAGATTTGTCAAGTATTTGTTTTAATTGATTATCTAATTCTGTTAAATTTTGTACAACATCCCAAATTATATTCAAATTAATTTGTGAATATTTATGTCCAATAATATCTCTTAATTTAGAATATCTTTTCCATCTCACTTCTTTATTATTCTTTTTGAGATTATATGGAATGGATTTAATTGTTTCACCGATAAAATGGAGTCTCATTAAAGTAGCATCGATGAGATCGATATTTTTTGAGAAGCTTTCTTTAGTATAATTATTTGTAGAATTCTGAATTCTTTCAATCATTAAAATAATTTCTTTTAAATATAAATCATATTCTGACATATTTCACTTCTTTTTTTATGTTTTTTAACTGAGGATGAATATCTTTTTCTATAATCAAATCAATTTTTCTTTTGAATATTTTTTCAAGTAAAATTAATAAGTCGGTATAATTATCAAACGTTTCTTTATCAAATTCAACTAAAATATCTATATCGCTTTTTTTATGCTGTTTGTTTTTAGCGTAAGATCCAAATAAACCAATTTTCTTTACACTAAACTTCTTAATATTTTGATTATTCTTTTCAATTTCTTTTATTATTTTTTTTGAGTCTAATTTTTCCATTTTTAATATACCTCGTAAAACCGTTAAATATATATATATATCGATTTAATTGTGAATCTCAAATTTATTGAGAGGTGATACAGGTATAAGGAGGTGATAAAATGGTTAATA
>PFCY01000046.1:0-4855 GCA_002763085.1 Candidatus Pacearchaeota archaeon CG10_big_fil_rev_8_21_14_0_10_32_14
CTCTTTTAATTATTGAAGTAATTAGAAATGAACTAATTTTCGGTTGTAAACCATGTTAAGTTAGAGGGTTTACTTTACAAAAAACAAAGGTTTTTTAATGGGAATAACTTCGTACTAAAGTGAAGATGGTTAAAACAAAAAGTCCGATAGTTGTTGTCAATTTTAAGAATCATTTAGATGGGATGGAAGTTTTGCGATTAGCAAAAAAAATTGAGAGGGCTTACGAAAATGCAATTGTTTGTGTTCCGGCAGTTTATCTTAGGGAAATTTCTTCTAATACCAAATTGAAAGTCTATGCACAACATATAAATGATAAAGATTCTGGTTCAACTACTGGTTATTTAACTGCACAAAGTGTGAGCGCAGTCGGAGCACGAGGAACTTTACTTAATCATAGTGAACATAAAGTTCCGTATTCAGTTTTGCACAATCTAATAAAAAGATGCGATGAAGAAGGCCTTGAATCAATAGTTTGTATTGAAAGTCCGAGTGAGGTTAGAAGAATTTCAAGATGGCACTATAAACCTTATGCTATTGCTTATGAAGATCCAATACTCATCGGAAGCGGAAAATCCGTTACGACTTATAACACACGAGGAATGATAAAATTTGTTGAAGTTATGGAAAAATATGGGCATGGAATTATTCCTTTATGTGGGGCGGGAATTTCTAAATGGAGAGATGTTGAAGAATCTATGACACTTGGGTGTGATGGTGTTCTTGTCGCTTCAGCTATAACGAAAGCAAAAAGACCAGAAAAGTTTTTTGGGAAGTGAGAATGGTTTGGAGAGATTAATTATAGCTTAGATATTTTGCTCTTTGCAGAATTAATGCTCGCAAATTGGACTATGTCTCAATTTGCTCGTAGACGAATTTTTAAGCCAATAATTTTTTATTGGGGGGTAAGAAATTGTAGATGATTTATTACTATAAATTTCTTCGTGACTCATGAAAGCAAGGGGATTGTAAGGGGAATAATTTACAAAAATATAATCGTCGTCCAAAACCTTTTAAAAGTCACTTATTTAATTATGAACATGGCGGTTGTAGTTTAATGGTAGAACATGTGACTGTGGCTCGGCTGGAGAACCTAGGTTCTCCTACTTGCGACCCCACTTGGGATGAATAATAAAAGTCCTTCGTGAAGTCGCTCGGCAAAACCTCTCCTAAATTTGCTTGCAAACAAGTTTATCTGAGTTGACGAACAGAGCTCGCAGGGCGAGAGTTCGATTCTCTCCTTCCGCCCTTAATTTGAATTGGAGTTGAGGAGAGAGTTTTTGCTTACGGACTTTTCCCACACCGAGAATTCTAAAAGTGTTATATATAATGATTATAAGATAATGATTATATTTAATTGGATTTTCGCAAATACTTGTTTTTATGATTGTAAACTTATTTAAGCTGAATAGTTAAACATCATACTTGTGAATCGTTGATTGGATTATGGGGAGACAAAATAATAGTGAGAATTATATTTTTATTATATCTTTAAAATCTTATCTGTTATTTCAATACATTTTGATTTACATTTAACGCTACCTTTTGCGTGAGCTTCTGGACTATGATGTTTATCATAATCTTGTACATTTTGTTTAAGGTCGATCTTGTGGGCCCTCATTATCACTCTATCACCTAAAACAGAGTCAATATCTAGCCATTTTTGACCGTCAGGATAAGTATGAACCGGAATACGAATAACTTCCGCCATTTTAGATATCCTTTACCAAACCGTTTTCTTTTAATTCTTCAAGTACATCTTCGATTTGATTGGCGTTTATTCTCAAATCAGAAGAAATTTCAAATACTTCAATTTTTCCATGTCCACTTAATTTTTTTGATTTAAGATATTGAATTACTTTTACCCTTGTTTGTTCTTTTGTTAGAGAAAGAAATTCAAAGTTATTGCTTGCGTTTTCAAGCTGATAAATTCTATTTTTTAAAGAATTGATATGATGCAAAATTATTTTATCTCGTTCTTCAGTAGTATTAAACGGAATTTTTATGACTTGCTTTTCCCAGACTATTTCAGCACCACTCAACGAGGCGGGTACTATTTGTAATTCCATTTGATTATTTTCCATTTTTATTTTTTGATATTAATTCCGCTATTTTTTTTAAAATTTGTGGATCTGGACAAACAATATGAACAACTTTATCTTTTACTTCCTGTGAACCTTGGTGATTTAATAGGATAGGAGTTATTGAACTATTATTATCATTTTTTTTCATCATGGTTAAGGCAATTATTTCTATATCCCCTAGTTTATTTATCGCATTAACTATTTCTGGATTAAGCAAATCAGAAATTAAAACTCCCTTAAATTTTGCACTCTCAACTTCAAAATCTTCCATGTAAATTAGTAATTCTTCAACTATAAAAAGGTTTCTTCGACACCTTTATTATTTGTCACTATTTATATTAACATTCTCAAAACAACCTCACCCTATTTCGTCTACCTCTTGGATTACTATTAACTCCTTAACGCCCTTAATTTGAATTGAGTTAAGGAGAGAGATTCTTTACTTGAGGGTCTTAATTAGAATTCAAGTGTATATCTAGTTAAGCAGAAATTAGTTGATTTTCTTTCATAATAAAACTCTTAGACAAACTCCAATCAAGTTTTATAAGATTTTTAACGAAAGGATTTTCAGTATTAAGTTTGTAGTAATTTGACTTACCAATCTTTCTTGTGATGACAATAAAATTGTTCTTGACAAAATCTTCAATAAAAGATTTTAAAGAATTATAACTCACATTACTTTCTCTTGCTATTTCTGTCAAAGGGAAGTCAAAAGAGAAATTATCTAGGAGAAAATCTATGACTCTCAATTGAGGGGTATCTCCGAATTGTCTTAAAAATATTGATTTGTTTTCTTTGCTTTTCATTTTTTGGTGTACCCTTAAATTTATTCAATATTCCATAATTAACTCAATTTATAAATATATCTATTAGAGAAATTAACTATCATTAATAGCAACATTTAAAATAGATAAATATTTCTTAGATAAATGAATCAAGATTTAGACAAGGCAAAGATATTACTTAAGTTACTTAGAAAAGGAAATTGGAATGATAGTTATGACCAAAGTGAATATTTCAAAAGATTTGAAAACTTAGACGGTCTCATAAAAGAATTAAAAACTATCGGATGGGTTATCCTTCACAAGAAACCAAAGTTTGAAGCATATTCATTAAGCACAGAACATAAAAAAGAAATCATAGATTTTATTGAAGCCCTTATTTCAGAAGTTCAAGGAACGATAAGATAAATAAAAATCTCAAAAACAAGCCATTTCAATACATCTTTTTCAAATCATTGTCTTCTTTCTTTGGATCGATGCCGTTCTTCTTGATTATCTTATTTTTTTGAAAATTAGAAAGACCTAAAATAATGATTATTTCTATTAATGACATTCCTAGAAGGAAGTAAATGATGTTTTTTTGTTTTGATGTCGCTCCTATGTTGAATCCAGTTATGGGTGTTGGAGAGGTTGATTTTGATTTATCTGAAGTTGAGTTGTCTCCACTTTCAGGTTTAACTATTTTTGTTCCAAGGTTAAAGCCTACGCTCAAATCGTTTTTTGCTGATGTACTATTTACTGATGCTGTAGTCTTTTTTGTTGTTGTATCATTTTGGTTGGTTGTGGTTGTTTGGTCATTATTTGTGTTTTGATTATTTGTATTGTCGTCTTCTTGATCATCATCCTCTTCGTCATCTTCTGGATTGTCATTTGAAATTGGCTCTTGGATTGCGGAACAACTTAATTCTGCGGCATTACAAAGGTTAAGAGAAGCGGGACAATAAACTCCGTTTCGGATTTCATGAACACAATAATTGCAACCTGTCGAGGCTTCACAACTTCTATCATCAATGGAGGGATTACATCTCGAGAATTTTAGGGTGTCCCCTTCATCTAAGCAAAGTAATTTTAAATCAGAAGCTGAAACACTATGTATTAAAATTATTCCAATAAACATTACAAAAGCAATAGTTACAGCGATTCTCATCAAATTCTAGGGCATTTTCTATTTTTAAGGATAATAGAATACTGAATATATATGTTAGAAAAATGATTAAATTAAATATTTCTCGTCATCATCTGAATCATCTTTATTTTCCTTGTAATCTACATCAAAATCGTCATCATCTGTATCGTCTTGATTATCGTCTTCTGTATCGTCATTCTCTTCATCATCTTGGGAAGAATTGAACATCTCTGGCTTATCCTCAATTGATTCGTATTTTTGAGTTTTTTTTGTAACTATAGGAATATCTTGAATTTCTTTGTAAAGGGGAATACCAGAGGTTTCTTCTAGATAATCGTAAGAAAAATCTTTAGTTGAAATTTCTTCCTGCGAGATTAGATTTTCTTTAGATTCTTTTGTTTTTGAAATTGATTCTTTGACAATATTTTCATCTTCTTTATGATCTGTTTTTTTGACATCGGTAATATTATCCCCCTTCTTGGATAATAAAATAAATTTTGGTATTTTGTTTTCTAATTTTAAATATAAGATGATCAATACCATGATTTCTATGATTGAAAATCCAATTAAAATAAATATCACGTCCATAAAGATTTTACCGGATTATTTCTATTTAAGTATTATTCGACTTTGATATATACTAAGTAAGTTTGAATTTATTCAATGGGCACCATCCCAAATTAAATTTTTTTGTGAGATTTTGTTTGTAATTTACTTGCCCACTAATCTGGGAGGAGCCTCTACCTTAGAGGTTGAGGGGAGGGGAGAGGGAAAGAAAAACTGATTAATATTTTGCTGCTTCGCAGATTGATGCTCACAAATTATGCGACACTGGGAACGAGATTTTTTCGAACGAATAAATTAAT
>PFCY01000046.1:4910-18729 GCA_002763085.1 Candidatus Pacearchaeota archaeon CG10_big_fil_rev_8_21_14_0_10_32_14
GACCTCATCCTAATACCAAACAAAATCTTTATTAAAATAAATTAATTTTTGTAATATGGGATGAATCCTATTCAATGAAATTGACAATAATTGTTTGAGACATGAACAGTAATTTATATGGGGCGAAAGGCACTTTTAGTGCTGGTTGTATTCATTATAAATAATTGGAATTCTAAATATAATAATCGTACAGGTAATCTTCTGTTAACTAAATTTTTCTATGGCATATGTAGTTTAATGGGAGAACGCATGGTTGTGGATCGGCTGGAGAACCTAAATCAAGGTAAATCCTATAGGATTCAGCATCGAGGGTTCTCCTTAACTCGTAACCCCACTCGGGATGAATATATCAAAGTCTCCTTCGTGAAGTTACTCGGCAAAACATCTCCTAAACTCGCTTCGCGAGACTATAGAGAAACGACGAGCAGATCCCGTGAGACGAGGGTTCGATTCCCTCCTTATGCCCTTTGGAGGATAACATGGGAGTCTTGAAAAACTGTGATTATATTCATTGTACCTAAGAATAATGGTCTAAAGAAATGGGCTATAATTACATTAGATATAAATCCAAAAGCGAAAGTGATAGAAATGCGCGGCGAAGACATTCCGGAGATTGTTTCAAAATTTCTGTCTGAAAATAAAAGAACGGTAGGAATAACTGGTGAAGATCTTTCTAAGTAATTGAAAGTCTGCATTAATTCAAAATATAAAAATATAGCAAAGAAATATTTTCTAAATTTTTATGAAAATAAAGGGTATAGTTTTGACAAAATTTATCTATATGGGGCAACGGAAGAATTGTTCAATGAAAAAATTGTAGATATTGTCATCGACGTCGTGTGTTCTGGAGAATCCGCAAAAAAAGCGGGCTTAGAAATTTACAAACCGTTGTATTATTCTGGTATAGTCATAATAGGGGGTGAAAATGAAAAATTTTGAAATTGATGATTTGTATAAGATAATTGAAGAAAGAATTCGATCTGAAGACATTTCGAGCTATAGTTACAAACTTTTTAAGAATCCAAAATTATTAAATAAAAAGATAATTGAGGAGGCCAGAGAACACACAAAAACAAAAAATAAAAATCAAGTCGTTTGGGAAGCGTCGGATTTACTTTACTTTGTTACTGTTTTTTTAGTAAAAAGGAATGTAAAACTCAAAGATGTAAAGAAAAAATTAAAAGAAAGAAATAAAAATAAGAAAAATCTAAAATAACCATGGAAACAGTAAAAGGATTTCGGGATATAACTGGAAGCGAAGCGGAGATTCGAGAAGAAGTGAAGAAACTCTTAGTTGAAACATTCAAAAGATATGGATACGAATCAGTTGAAACTCCAATCATTGAACAGGAAGAATTTGTAAAAAAGTCGGGAGACGCAAATGATGAGGCAATCAGCGATGTTTATACTTTGAAAGATAGGGGAGAGCGAAAACTTGCTTTAAGATATGAGTTCACATTTCAATTGAAAAGATTGATGGTAAATAAAAAGTTGCCATATAAAAGGTATCAAATTGGCGAAGTGTTTAGAGATGAACCAACAACATCCGGAAAACAGAGGTATCGTCAGTTTACACAATGTGATGCTGATATTGTTTCTTCTACAATAAAAGATGAAGCGGATTTATTTGGACTAGTTTGCGAAGTCCTTGATAAGCTCGGAATAAAATATGAGGTTTCAATCAATACAAGAAAACTTTTGAATGAAATCTTAGATCAATATAAAATTGATGATAAAACTAAACCATATGTTTTAAGGGAGATTGATAAGCTTGATAAATTTCCTGAGAGCGAAGTTGTTAAAAATTTGAAGACGATGAAAGCGCAAGATGTTTTGAAAACTTTGAATGGAAATGAGTCAACGTTTAAGATCTTCAAAAGTTATACTGATATTATTGAGTTGAAGAAATTATGTGATATTTATGGCATTAAATTTAAATTCTCTCCGACGCTCGCTCGGGGTTTATCATACTACAATGGAACCGTTTTTGAGATAAAGACTCTTGATAAAGATTTCAAGGAAACGATTTGCGCTGGCGGAGCTTATCTTGTCAATGGAATTCAATCATTCGGTGTTTCTTTTGGACTTGATAGACTTTGTTCGCTTGTTGATGAAAAAACTTTTGATAAGGTGAAATCAAAGATCATGGTGATTTCAATCGGTCAAGAAAAAGAAGCGATCAATCTTGTGAAAAAACTTAGAGAAAAAGGAAACCGAGTTGAACTGATGTATGATAAAGTTTCAAAAGCGCTTGATTATTCAAATTCAAAAAAGTTTGACAAAGTCATTTTTGTTGGAGAGGAAGAAGTAAAGAAAAAGAAATTCAAAATCAAAGATATGGTTTCTGGAAAAGAAATTTGGAAGAGCGAGAAGGATTTGATGAAATGAGAGATAATAAAACTAAAAAGATTTTGTATATCGGTTTAGCAATTATATTAATTTTTATTTTGGTTTTTATTGTGTTAAAGGTTGTAAATTCACAGAAAAATAAATGTTCGATTGATTCAGATTGTACTTTTACAACATTAAGTTGTTGTCAAGGATGTGGTAGCGGGAATCCAGTTAATAAGAACTATTTGTCTTCTATAAAATTTGAGAAGTCAATAAAATGTTTAGGATCAAATACTTATTGTCCTATGGTTGATTGTGATCGCATTTCGATAAATACCCCCTCTTGTAATGAAAATAAAATTTGTGTTTCAAAAGTTGATTGTGATGCAACTTGCTTGATGTGGAAAGAGCGCCTAGAAAATTACAAGGACGATGACAAAAATGAAACTTATCAGTCGATATTAAAACAAACTGGGTGTCAGTGTTAGAATTTAATTTTAAATTGACGGACATTCGCCGTCGCTTAATTTAGGAATTCCTGCATTATTCAAAAAGCAAGTGTTTCCGTATGTTTGATTGTTGCAACCGCAAACTGGTTGATAAACATCAACGCAATGCATTGGTTTTCTTTCGCATTTTCCTTGAGTTGAATTACAACTATCTAATTTACAGAATTCATTGAATCTGCATTGTTCATTTGAAGAGCAACCAGATAATTCATCAACTCTGCATTGTTCTTTAGCTATTTCGAGATCATCTTTTGCTTGTTTGATACAAGAGAATCTTACATCTCTTGAAGAATTGAGACAAGATAAATATTCTATTCTGCATTGTTTAGTTAATTCCTTAATTACTGTTTTATTTGTAGAATTAGTTATTGAGAAATTTAATGCATCTATTTTGCATTGTTTGAAAGTTGATTTGCATAAAGAATAATTAGATTTATAGTTTGTATGACAAATTGAGACGTTTTGCTTTTTTATCATAGAAGCGTTTTGGACGCAATGCTTTTCATCAAAAATGTTATTGTGATCATCAGATCTTGAAGCTAATACTAAAACTCCAGATAAGATTATTACAGACATAAACAAAGCTACGAATACTACTCTTTTCATTTCGGAGTAAAAGAGGTGTTTTATTTAAAGACGATTACACTTGAATATATATTCTGGAAAAATATTTATATACTGATAACATATCAAATTATATGGTTAATCAGTTTGCTAAGGAGTTTAAAGAATTCTTGAAAGAATATAAAATTGTGGGACTTGCGATTGCCTTTATTATAGGCCTAGCTTCTTCTAATTTGATTAAGTCGCTTGTAGATAATGTGATAATGCCGATTGTGACATTTTTTATTCCGAGGGGAAACTGGCAAACTGCAACAGTTAAATTTGGGCCAGTTGTATTAGGATGGGGTGCTTTTTTGGGAGCATTAGTTAATTTCATAATCATAGCCCTAGTTGTGTTTTTTATAGCGAAATACTTTTTGAAAGAAGAAAAAGTTGAGAAGAAATAAGTTAATTTAGATAATCAGACATTCTCCAATATTTCTAAGAGATTGATTGTTCATCTGCATGAAACATGAATTGTTGTGGGTTTGATCGTCGCAACCACACACAGGATTATATTCTTCTGTGCACAATTGAGGAACGGTCATGCAACTTCCCTGAGTTGCCGTGCAATTTATGAAAGAACAAAACTGAGTGTTATTACAATCTAAATTTGATTGACATTGAGTTATGTTTATGATATTACTACAATTTTGTTTACAGGCAAAGTATGTGCTTTCTGCATCTTGTTTGCAGACTGTTCTATTGTAACTTGTTCCGTTGTTACATGATATGTAATTGTCTCGACATATTATTTTTGCTTGAGTGTATACAGTCCTATTTATCCACCTTAATAATTTGGCTTCATCTTTACATTTCCTATATTCTTCTCTGCATAATTTTTTTGATACTTTAAAATTTGTTGCACATTCTATTTTATCAAGTCTAAACTGAACAGAACAATTTTTGTCACATTCTAATGTCCCTACATTTCTAGTTGAATGTTGAGTATCTGTCACACTTCCAATAGATCTTGCTAAAACGAATGTTAAAGATGACACAATTATCAATGCAAAAAAAATCACCATAACTTTTTTCATAATGAGTAATTTGCTCGCTTTTATTTAAAGATTAATATAGTGGGATATATTTGTTGGGGAACATTTATTAAATAATAAAAATGGCTTGTATTATGGTAAATGAATATTCACAATGTGTAGTGTGTGGGGGAGAATATCTTGATAAAAAAATATGCGGAAATTGTCATAAGTGTGAAGATTGTTGCACTTGCGGGAAAAGTAAGGAGGATTTTGAATAATGGATAAAGAGATGCATGTAAATAGATATGATCCAAAGCTGACAAAATTTATGGAAGAGGCGTTGGTAAAAAAAGGATTTAATTCTCTGAAAAGTTCGCAAGATGTTGAAAAATATTTTAAAGAAAATAAAGATTTTTTATTATTTGTGAATTCCGTCTGTGGCTGCGCAGCAGGAAGCGCTCGACCTGGGGTTTTAAGAGCAATTGAAAAAAACGGAGATTTGAAGAAAATGAAAATGGCAACTGTTTTTGCTGGGGTTGATCTTGAGGCTACAGAAAAAGCAAGAAGTTATTTCAGTAATCATGAAAAATCTTCACCAAATATTATTTTATTTAAAAACAAAAAACCAGTTTTATTCATGGAGAGAAAAGACATAGTCCATAAAGATGCTGGCGAGATTGCGGAAATCTTGATCGATGAGATTTCAAAATTTAAGTCGCTTGTATGAACTCTTTGATTATATTTTCATTTCTTACTTCTGGATGAAATAAAACTCCATACATCGGTTTGAATTTATGTTTAAACGCTTGAGTAACTAAATCATAAGATTTTGCTGAAATGTCTATATCATTTAGTAAATCTGAAAAATCTATATAGAGATTATGAAGCTGGTAAACTTGAAGTTGCGTTCCGCTTTGAATGTTGAGGAAACTTTTCGTGAACTTAATTTCGTTGAAACCTATTTCTTTTCTTTCTTTCATTGTTCCGCCGAGAAGGGCTCCGAGAATTTCCATTCCACCGCAAATTCCAAAGACGGGTTTATTTGTTTTTAGAATTTCTACAAATAAATGTAAGTCTTCTAAAAATTTATTATCTTTAATAGATGTTCCACTGATAATTATTTTATCAGATTTTTCTATATCAGAGATTGATAACTTATCATAATCTTTTGTTGAATAGTTTATGTTAGTGCTACTGATTATTGATTCTATTGGTTTTACAAATTCATAGTAATGAAGAGGTTCGCTACAGATATTTATTATTAAAATATTCATTTTTCTTCCTCCACTTCAACTTCCATTTTCCAGGAATTTTTATTTCCTTTAATTGAGAGTTTTGATTTATCGTAATCAAATAATAATTGGTGTGAAAACAGGGTCGGGCAAAATAAAACGTAAGATTCGTATTCCCCCCCTTCGCCAGCAGGATTTATTTCATAATGATTTGCCATATCTTTTATTTCTTCTATGAAATCACCGTCAATTTCTCTTCCGAGCCAATCTTCGTTTAATGGTTCTGCAAAAACTCCGGTGATTATGACTTTCATTCCGCATTTTATTATATCGTTGACGTGTTCAAACTGATTTTTCTGCCAGAGAGGATTGAAACTTTCTATTCCGAGAGCGTCGCAAATTTTTTGAATTCTAGAAGATTGGTAAGTTGACGCCAATGCACCAGATACTAAGCCTTCAATTTCATATTTCTGTTTTGCGGCAAGAATTGCGAGTTCTAAATCCTCTAATTCGCTTTCTTTTTCTCCTTTGGTTTTTTTAATTAACAGAGGTATGGACATCGCTTGAGCCTGTTGCTTCACTTTATCTATAGAAGGTGTATGAAACATAAAGCTGTCATCATTTTCTGACTGGAGTGTTATTAGACAGGCAATATCGTTTCCCTCTTTTTTAGCCAAATATGCCGCGTAACAAGAATCTTTGCCTCCGCTCCATAATATTCCTAGTTTCATTTTACTCCAATATCATTTAATAGATAAATATCTAGATATAGATTTTTTCTTTAAATTTTGAATTTGGAGGTGAACCGTCATCAATTATTGTTAGATTTCATTATTTAAAAATACTCATATATTGGAATTTAATCATAGTCTTCGTTTTTAGTATCGTTTGTTAAATTTTTTGGAGAAAGATTTTTTTCTTCTTGCTCGTCTTCTTCTTTTTCAACAAACGCTTCATCAAACTCTTCAAGTTCGTATGTTTCGTCTTTTAATTCGGCGAATGGGTCGGGGTTGTTCTTAAAATAAACTGGCTTTAGCCAAATATCGATCTCAGAAAAATGGCTTTCTTGATGAAGCCAAACTTTTTGTTGATTTTCAAGATGGAGCAATGGACCGAAGGACGCTATGCGCTCCTCTCTTTCTTTACCAACAAGCTCGGAAAAAGTAATTTTCTGCCTCTCTTCACTTCCTAAGTGTCTGAAAAGTTTGTCGTAAATGTCTAGAATTTTATCTTTAATGCTTATTCTTCTTCTCGGAAGAGAGATCGATGATTCCCGAAATGCGTTTTTATTCAGGATTTCTTTTTTTATTCTTCGATTTTCGGTGACGATGGCTTTATTTAGAGATTCTAATAATTCGCTTAAAGTAACTTTTTTGAATCTTGGCATCGGTGATCTTGGAACTAATTCTGGAATGTCCTCGTCTAATTCTATCCTTTCTAATTTATAGGTGGAATGGTCTGAATCTGTTCTACCAAAAAGAATGTCATCTATGCTTTTGATGTACTTATTTAAGAGGATTTCAGACTTCAGGCGTAGAAGTAATGCCGCGGCTAATAGAACCTTCCCCGAAATGAAAAAGTCGGCTTCTTCGAGTTCTTCTACCTTTTTGAGGTATCCATCAGTCAAGGTGATTATATTGATATCCCATGGATCTAACTGCTCAGTATTGATCAAATCGTAGATAATCTCTTGCCAGCCAATTTTCTTACTAAAGATAAGCTTTTGAATTTGATCCTGATTAGAAGAATTTAATTTTACCCCTTGAATTTGTTCTTTATCATTTTCCTCTTCCATTTTTTATCGAGCATAAGCGTCTTTAAAAACATATTGTGTAGTGCCTAAGATAATATAATATGATGGTTATTTTGCATAATTGTAGTGGTTAAATATCTTTTTAAAATTATATTCGCTATAGATTTAAGTTCCATAACACTTTTAAAGAAGGTTATTCTTAATATGATAAGCAATAAATGGTTACTACTATAACATTTACAAGCTATGTCATTTTTGAAGAGTAACAAAGCGAAACATTTAAATACTTCAAAATGCTCAATTCATTATCACCTCTTTTTCCCCAGGAGAGGCTTCAAGTCATACTAATTTTTTTGGCTTGACGCCCTCCCAGGGTTTATATTCGCTACGCGAAGACAAATCCATAAGTCAAACATTGTTTCACAAGTTTGCCTAAGGGTTTAATAATTCTTAAAATATAAGATCTCATCTAAATTTGAGCACGATTATAAAATTAAGAATTATTATTTTTTAGATTCAACTTTTTTTCTAGAAGTTTTTCAGAGAACTCTATTCGTTATTGACAGATTTATTTTTTGGAAACTTTCTTTTCAATTGGCTTTTCTTGTACATTTTGGAGAGGAGGTTTTCCTGAGAATTCAGTATAATGACATTTTCCGCAATATGATCTACCACTTGATACCATTAAGAAAATTCCCGGTCCGCATCTAGGACATGATGGGGCACGTATAATTTTATCGCCGGTGATTGTATATTTTGTATACTTCTTACTAGTAGGATTGTTTTGATGTTTCTTCTTTCCTTTCTTTACTGATTTTTTTTTCTTTGCCATACGTGCGAGGACACCTGTGGTTTCCTTTAACTCTCAGCTTCACTCCGCCTCGACGTTACCTAAATAGGTCCGCCCAAACGTGAAACTGCTCGGCTTAACCTTACCTTTCGTTGCGGCTAAGCGACTTCTTAAATTGCCTCCGACGGAAGTCGCGCAAAATAAGTTTAATTTAATTTATTATTTCTTCACTTTCTTATTATGAGCTTCTATATTCTCTTTATCTTGAAGTGATGAATATATTTTTGCGTCAATCAAAAATGTTTTTCTTCCAAATTTACCTTTTATACCTTCTATCTTAATGTTTTCTAAATTTGATTTAAAATTATCTGAAATTATTTTTGCTGCTTCGTCTCTTGAGGGCGTTTTTTCTCCTTCAACTAAGTATTTAATTTCTTTTCTCTTGAATAATAGATTTTCCTTTTCTTGAATTATTTTCATTTTAGATTATGATTTAGATGATTTTTAAAATTAATTATCTTGTTTTTATAGCAAATTCGCCTTTGTTTTTCAATTTTAGTTTATTCGCTATCTCTGATTTTTCTGGATTGAGTATAATAATTCTTCCCTTGATAGTGTCTGTTGATTCTTTACTATCGCAGTTCGGACATTTTTCTCCGTCGTATATTTTGTTGCAGATTTTACAAGCTTTTAATTTTACCATGCGGGGACACCTACCTGCGACGCGGAGTCACTATAATCTTCCATTTCATTGCGGTTAAGCGACTTCTTAAATTGCCTTCGACCGAAGTCGCACAAAATAAGTTTAATTTAGTTATCATTTTTTTCCTCCTTTAGGAGTTTTTGATTTTGAAGTCTTCGCTTCTTTTTGTTCTTCTCTAGCAACTTTCTTTGCTTCTTTATCTTTGTATGCTTGATCTTCTTTTATCCATTCAAGTTTTCCAAGTCCCGGCTGTCTCATTGTAAGCCCAATCTTCAAATCTCCACCTTTATGAGATATAGCTACAATCCTGGCAAGGCAGTTGTCACCTTTCTTT
The DNA here is from genome assembly GCA_002763085.1 of Candidatus Pacearchaeota archaeon CG10_big_fil_rev_8_21_14_0_10_32_14. GTDB lineage: Archaea > Nanobdellota > Nanobdellia > Pacearchaeales > GW2011-AR1 > PFCY01. Next base: position 14,146 of record PFCY01000046.1, read on the forward strand.
AAACTTCGCTTTGTCTTTTTTCCAGTTAGAGTACTAGTTTTACTTAAACTAACAAAATCGTCCATTGTCTGTCCTATATGAATAAGTCCTTTTGTAACCCCTAAATTCATGAAAGCACCGAAATTTGTGATTTCGTCGACAGTACAATAAACTAGTTCGTGAAGCTGAGGTCTCCAGACCAATAATTTAAATCTTGATTCATAGTAAGCAGCACCGTCGCCGGGAATGATAACGCCGTCACCAATCTTCAATACTTCAATAACAGAAATTACTCTTCCAATTTCTTTGTCATAATAATTGTTATATGTTTCGAGAAGTTGTTTGAATACAGCTTCAGCTGTAGGCAATCCGAATAATTTTGGATCTACTCTAACATAGTCTTCGACTTCAGTAATGTAAAACATTTTGAACTAAAAGGTAATGAAAAATAGAGTAAATATTGGCTTAAAAAGCTTTTGGCATCATTTTTTATGACATAATTGAGGATTGTTGGTCAAATATTAAAAAAACTAATGATATCCTAGCTCTTTTCTGCCGTGAATCAGTAATTTTTTATTTTTGACTTTTTTTAATATGCCTTTATCCAGCGAGGCTATGTAAATATCTGGATGGGCATTTGCATAATCAATTATTAAATTATCCACAGTTCTTCTTTTAAGACTTGGAATCAAAGATACATTTAGATCAACTTTGTCAAAAACATTATTTAGAATTATCCTCAAAGATAATGCTGCGGTCTCTTTCTCTTTTGCGATTCTTCCATAAATGGATATTGGTAGAGAAATTTTTTCTAATTCTATAATAACTTGCTTAGGAATTAAAATATTACTCCCTGAAAATCCTTCATCTCTTAAAAATGTAAAAAAATCTATTTTTTTATTCACACATGAAATTATAAAAGACGAATCAAGTAAACATTTTTTTTCCATAGAATGAAATGGAAATTGATGTATAAAAACTTTTATTATAATGAGTTTAAGAATCCAAATTATCGAAAAAAGATACGATCGATTTAATAATTCTAAAAGAATCTTTTCCTTCTTCATTTTTTAAGAAATATGAGAAATCGTAAGAGTTTCTATTAAGGCAATGATTTAGTCCTTTAATTCTTTCAGAAAAGTCATGTCCAGAAGGATAAATTTTTCTTAAAATTTCTCTTGACTTTAAGTAGTGATCAGGATTTCCAAGGGTTCCTAACGCTTCGTCCCTATCTGAAACGCAATATCCTACAGGGATATTTGAGGGAATAATCGTCGGAGAACTTAAAAGTGATGAAGCCCCCTCCATAAAATTCGGATTCCATTCATTCCCTAATAGTTGATTAGTAAATTCCTTGAAGTAGGGTAGATTTTTTATTCTTGAAGCAGATAATCCTAATTGATAAAGCGAGGAAAATGAAAAATCTCCGAAGCAAGGTGTAATTAAAAAATATGGATAAGGGTTTAATTTAGAATTTGCTACAGCAATCGACCCAGCTGAATGAGCCAATAATAAATTTCTTCCTTCACCTAAAGATTCTAAGACTGAGTCAAGATCCTCACTCAACATGGGGGGATTAAATTCTACTTTAGAATTTTTTTGTCCTCTTTGATTGTATGTAGCAACATTATAATGATCTGCCAATCCGTTTAGAAAAGGCATATAACCTTGAAAACCAGAGTTCAGTCCAAGAACAACTACTATTCTTGATTTTGATGATTTTTCCCTTGATATGATGCCTTCGAGAGAAATTTTTGATTTATCTGCCTTAGAAGATTGTCCAACAATAAAAGAAACTGGAATCCAATTCACCATGACTATAGTTAAAGTTTAAAGTTATAAATATTATTGTGGAGAAGTTTTAAATAAGTTAAAATATTGTAATCTATATGGATGAAAAAGAGCATTTGATAGAAGTTCTCTCTGGCGTTCGTAAAGCAATTCTTACACGAAATATTTTAAGTCTTAAAGATTTAAGTAATCAGACAATTCATTCTGCGTCAATTTATCAAGATACTGACAGCATTGCTATTGCTGTTGTTGTTTATGCTATGAGTAAAATAATCGAGAGAAGAGAACATGAAAATTTCAATGGCTGTGAAGAATTCTGCGATAAGAGTTTAAAATCGATAGATAAAGCATTAGCAGCGCTCCAAAAAGATGATAAAAAGAAATTTAGCGATAGTTTAAATAATATAACCAAAAGTGTAAATAAATTGTCGGGGAATCTCAGAAGATATATTCAAGACGTTATGAGAAAATCATCAATAAATAAAGCATCAAAAATCTATGAGCATGGAATCTCACTCGAGCAAACTGCAAATCTTCTCGGAATTTCATTATATGAATTAGCATCATATACTGGACAAAAAGAATTTTCTGACATAGAACAAAATAAATCAATTTCAGTCAAGGATAGAATTAAACTTGTTGAGAAAATGTTTGAAAAATGAAAGAGGTCATTAGAATCGCTGTGAATAAAGATTCATCTAGAATTATTGAATTGCTAAACTCTGAGAAGATGTTAACAAGTAATGATAATCTTATCTATAATAAGGGACATATATACGAAATCATAAATGGAAGTAAATCAAAAACTTTTGTTTATGTTATAGATAAAAAGATTGTGGGATTAATCAACTTTATGGTGTATAAGCTTGGAAGATATGCAGAGTTTTATATTATTATAATTGATAATAAATATAGGAAAAAAGGAATAGCGAGAAAGTTATATGATTTTGCAGAGGATAAACTTAGAAAATCTGGGATTAATCTTATTTATGGATACACTCTAGAAAATAATAATCCTATGCAAATTATGTTAGAAAAATTAAATTTTGATAAGGGCAAGAAACATTATTTTTATTCAAAGGTGTTAAAATGACAAACGTTCTTTTTATATGCAAAAATAATATGTTCAGAAGCAAGGTGGCTGAATCATTTTTTAACAAAATCAATACGAACAAAAAAAATAAATCGCGAAGCGCGGGGATCATAGGTAATCAAGGACGATACTACAATAAAAATGTAGCTAATGATTATGGAGTTATTTGTAAAGGTTCACCAACTCAAATAAATCATGACGATCTTGTTTGGGCAGATATTGTCGTAATCACAGCTAATAATATACCTAAGAAAATTTTCAAGATAGATCCAAATAATATTAATTTTCATTATAAATTAATAAAATGGAAGATTCAGGACGTTTATGATCATGACAAAAAAAGGATTGACAAGACTCTAAAAATACTCTGGAAGAAAGTAAATAAATTAGTAAATCATTTAAATTGAATGGCAAACATAAAAAAAGCGATTGTCTTTGATGCGGGAGTATTGATCACCTTCTCTATGAATGGAATTCTTGGGAAGATAAAAGAACTCAGGGAAATATTTGATGGGGAGTTCATTGTAACAGATCAAGTCAAATATGAAGTTGTTGATAAACCGATAAGCATCAAAAGATTTGAGTTTGAAGCTTTGAATGTCAAAAGATTAATTGATGATAAAATAATTAAAACTCCTCAAGATTTGGGAATTTCAAAAATTGAGATTGATAAACGAACTGAAAAAATTCTTGCGATTTCAAATAAAACATTTTTTGAAAGAGGAAAACCAATAAAGATAATACATAATGGTGAGGCATCGAGTTTAGCTCTAAGCAGCATTTTAAATGAAATGAAAATTATGAATGTAATTGCTATTGATGAGAGAACAGCAAGGCTATTGTGTGAAAAGCCAGATAATTTAACAGCTTTATTTCAAGAAAAATTTCATACACAGATTACAGCAAATAAAGAAAATTACAAGTATTTTAAGGAGTTTCAATTTATTAGAAGTTCTGAATTGATCTATTTAGCGTTCAAAAAAGGATTTTTCGATTTGAAGGATCATGATACTGTCCTCGATGCATTGCTATATGCGGTAAAATATAAAGGTTGTGCTATTTCGCACGAAGAAATTGAAGAGATGAAAAAAATATCTAATTTAAAATAGTTTTATTTTGTGTTTCGCTTTTGAATCAATTGCTGAAGTTTATTACGGTATTTTTTACCGATTATAAATCCAACGCAATTTTTTGATCCACAAAGACAGGGATAGTGTTCATAATCTTCGAGATCAAAATCGTAATCGAATGTCAGTTCCTCGCCTTTTTTTATGATTCTAATTGAGATTATCCAGATTTTACCATTATCATATTTGTATTTGCAGTTTGGATTGCAGGAATGGTTGAGATATCTTGCAGTATTATACGGATAATTTCCGTCTATATCAAATTCCTTGTTCAGTTCAAACAAATAAACTTCGCCAAGTTTCTTATTTTTTTTACTTCTGTCAAGATCCCTATCAGCTACTTTGTCCGACAATTTATTAGAAACTTTTTTCCCAACATACTCGATAACTTTTATATTTTTTGGAATATCTGTTTTTGCATAAATTCCTTTTGAATGAATACTTGAATTTTTTATAATAATATATTTGCTTGACGTCTTTTTATGTATCATTATAAAACAATTAAAATTTTGTTTAATAATTTAACGGAATTATAGGCTTCATCCCAAATTAATTAATTCAAACTAACTTATAAAATTAAAAGGAGGTTTGAGA
>PFCY01000038.1 GCA_002763085.1 Candidatus Pacearchaeota archaeon CG10_big_fil_rev_8_21_14_0_10_32_14
ATTTAGTGGGAATCTGAAAACCAAAATAAGTAATAAAAAAGTAAATATGACCCGGCGCCCAATTTTAAGAACATCTAAATTAAAGAAATCAAAAGACCTTCAATTATTGCAGCTATTATCAATAACGGAAGTACAATCAAAAAGAATACAATTAAAGAATTTTTCAAATAATATAACAAACTTTCAATTTTATGTTCATTAAAAATAAACATCCCCATTCGAAGCCCAAGTCCAAGCGAAATAAAAACTGCAGGAAGTTCGAAAATTCCATGCGGTAAAAGTCTCCACAATTCAAGAATGCTGGATTTTTCTGAGACTATCATTGACACATAACCAACTACATATCCATTTACACCAGCGGTTATCAATGGAAAAATACCGAGTCCAACCCCGAATATCATCCCGAAAAAAGAACTTTTCAGATTGTTCCAGAATATATACGCTGTTAATTGCAAAGCATTCATACCTTCAGTTTCCTTAGCCAATTCTTTCAAGAATTCAAGAAGCTTAGTTTCAACTTCTTTAGGAACTGGAACAAAAAATCCAATCAAAATAAAAATGATAAAAATGATCACTGAATACAAAATAAATCTTCTCGACTCGACTAAATATCTCCAGCTTTGTTTATATAATCCTAAAATTCCTTTCTCATTTTTAGGTAGAGACCGACTAGAAGAACCTTTTCTCACTAATTTTTTATTCGCAACTCTTTTCTTCATATAACTTCATAATAAAATTGTTTTTATAACTTTGCTTGTTAGGAGCTGATCACATCCTTTGGTTTTCACTAACTATAGGAAATTCAAATAAAGATAAGGCGAACGACTTCGCGAAAGTGGAAATTCAAATATTAAAAGCGTGGGGGTGAGCGAGGTCGCGAGTAGGATTTTTCTTTCCAAGAAAGAAATTCAGTGGGAATTTGAAAACCAAATTAAACAAAAAAAGTATGATGTGACCGCGCCACTTGTTAAACAAATTAAAGAGCTCAAGAAAAATATTTGCTTATTATCATCGATTTACGTTTGTATTTTTTCTTTATATAAAATCCATAAACTAATCCAGCAATCAATCCGCCGAAGTGCGCAGTATTTCCAATTGGAATATTTCCTAAAACGGAAATTAACCAAAGCATAATCAAAAGTCCCGGTCCCGCATATTTCATTTTAGATGGGATAACAAAAAATACTAACACAGGTAAATTTGGAGTGATAATCATTAAAAATCCAACAAGCGCAAATAAAGCTCCGCTCGCTCCAACAGCCATAGCGTTATAGTCTCCAGGATATCCTGCTAAAAATAAACCATAAGCTGTTAAAACAAAAACCAAACTTGCAACAAGTCCGGATATTATATAAAACCAAAAGTATCTCTTTCGCCCCAATAATTTTTCAACTAAACCTCCAATAAAAATCATAGACAACATGTTGAAAAATAAATGCCATATTCCCCCATGCATAAACATGCTTGTCAAAAACGTCCAAAGATATTTCCCAGCCAGTATATTCGCAGGCTTTATTGCAATGGCGTCTATTGATAAGATATTCAAATTCATCAGGGTAAAAAAAATAATAAAAAATAAAATATTTAGTGAGATTAACCAAAAATTCACGCTAAAAGATTTAATTAAAGCAAATCGATTATTTTTCTTAGAATTTACTTGATATACATACGCGGACATCTTTATTTTTTCTTTGTCTTAGCTTTAGATTGTTTTTTTGATGATTTTTTTTGAGAAGATTTCTTGACCGGTTTTTTTGCAGAAGACTTTTTACTAGGTTTTTTTGAATCTTTTTTAAGAGTTCCGGCAAGTTTCTGCTTCTCTAATTTTCTTTTAGCGTATTTTGCTTGCCTCTCTTCAAGTTTTTCTTTTGCTACTTTCTTCATCACTAAATCTTTTTTATGATCATCTTTTGCTTTCTCCTTCCCTAATTCTAGATTTAAATATTCCAGTTCCCTCTCGTGAGAATCTAATTCCTTCTTCATATCCCTAATCACTTTTGTATTGTCTTTCAATACATAAACATTTCCACATTCATTGCAAATAAAATTGTTTAACAACGCATTTTCTTCATTATGTTCCACATTGCATGTTTCACATATATAAAACAATTTAGTTTCTCTGCTTTTTATCTGACTATTCATGTCATGAATCCGTTTTATCAACAGATTTTTTAGAAACTCAAAAGATTTTGTGATCTCTATTTTCCAAAAATAAGTATACCATCCCTTCTTTGCATCTTTTTTTCTTGTAGATGAAACAATTCCATGCTCCGTAAGTCTATAAAGTATATTTCTAGTTTGATTTATTTCTATATTCAATTTTTTTGCTATAAGAAATTCATTGATATATTTGTCTTTTTGTAGAATATCAACTAAAGGTTCATTCTGTTTTCCAACGATATACCCAATCGCATCTCTAAGAAATTTCTCTTGCATAATTTATTACAAAAACTTACTGAATAAATACCTTTCGGTTTCAAAACCTCCATAAATTAAACTATCTAATCAATTGGAGGTTTTAAAACCATCGGGTTGGGGGGTTGGAGGGGAGGCGTGGTCTCGGTTTATCATAGTATCTCCAATACTTATAAAGAAATATAATTTTGATTTTTCCTATCTTAATTTTTGGGGGGATTTTGGGGTTGGTGAAAGGGTGGGCGAGTGATTTCGTGTTAAGGGTGTAAGTATGGAATTGGTGGGCGAGGTCGCGAGTTCTTCGGCGAAAGCCGAATTATTGTGGGAATCTATGAAAAATCAAAAAACTATTAAAAAATTACAAAAACTCATTGGAGATACTTTCTCAAATCATCATTTTAAAAATTGATTTGAGAAGCGGAATCGCAATTCAACTCGGTTCAAAAATATCAATGAATTGAAAGATATTTTTGAAACGTCGGGTTAGGGGACGAGAGTTTACGACTTGAAAAATAAAATATAATTTAATTTTTTGGATAGACTATCTGTAAGGAAATACAGCCATTTCGTCGGGCGGGTTTTCGACAAAGTCTAAAGTTAGTGGGCAATTCCTATCCAAAAAATTTGTCAAAAAATTATCTATATCAAGTCGTGGACTCGAGTATGGAGGGTCTCGGTTCAAAAAAAGTATAAAGAAAACTAAGTTTGTTTTCAAATTAAAGTATATATTCCAATATATATTAAAAAAGAAAGGTTTTTAAAAAGATATGTTTTAATCTATATTATAAGGTATACATAAAATGGGGTGGTTTTCAAAAGATAAAAAAAGAGCACAGGAAACTGGTGGGAACTATGACGACGTTCCGCAACTTCCAAGATTGCCAGACATGCCAAATATTCCCGATAACTCTTATAATGAAACTTATGAAATGACACAACTTCCAACTATTCCTTCAAATACACTCAATCAAAAATTTTCTGAAAATGCAATAAAAGATGCAATATCTTATAATAATCAACCACAAAAAAATAACTCTCCTTATGGGGAATTTTCAAGAGAAATCGAAAATGAAATGCCTCTTCCATACAAAGCACCGGCGATTCAAAGACTCAGTCCGCCAGAACAATTAAAACTCCCTCCGATGCAAAAGATTGAAATTCCAAAAATCGAAGAAATTTCTAAACCAACATTAGTCACCGAATCAAAATCAAAAATTAAAGAGAATGTTCCGTCAGAATTCAAAGACGCTGCTGATAAAGTAAAAAGTTCTCAACCAGTTTTCATTAGAATAGATAAATTCCAAAAAGCATTAGAGATAATTGATGAAGCTCAAGATAAAATATCTGAAATGAGAAAAAATCTCAATGAAATAAAAAAGATTAGAGAAGAAGAAGACACGGAACTTGAGACATGGGATATTGAAATTAGTAAATTAAAAGAAAAGATAGAAAAGATAGACGACGACTTATTCTCACGAGTTGAATAAAATGGCAGACTCACCAGTTCATATCAAAATGAATTATAACGAAGCTGTTGCTTCAAAAAAAGATATGCTGGTTTCTCAAATGAATTTACTTAAAGTTAGAACTTTTCTAAGGAAATATAGGATTCTCCGTGCAAAAGAACTTAGAGAAAAAGAAAAACTGAAGAAGAATATGAATGATGCAATGCTTCTCATAAAAAAACTCCAAGAATCCTTGCCAAAAAACAACGTTCCAAAAATTCACAAAGTTCAAAGAATTGAAAATGTGCCGATTGAAACATACACTCCAAAAGATAAAAAGAAAGAAGCTGAACAGCAAGCATATGACAATCTTGAAGCTGAGCTTAAAGAGATACAAGAAAGATTGAAAGCATTGGGATGAAAAAATAATTTCTGTTCTTCAGACTTTTCTATTATCACATTAATGAATTTTGAATGTGTTTCAAGATTCATTGCAAATTTTTCTTGCGAGGCTAGTTAAATCGGAGCAATAATCAACAACAAAAATATTTATATAAGATAAAAACATGAGTAGAGTATGAAAAAGAGTTTTGTGATAATCTTTAGTTTACTGGTTTTATCTTTATTCTTAAGTTCAAATTTTATTACTTCTTATTGG
>PFCY01000068.1 GCA_002763085.1 Candidatus Pacearchaeota archaeon CG10_big_fil_rev_8_21_14_0_10_32_14
TCTTGGTTGGTGGTCGAAGTTGTGTGTTTGGCAAGTAAATTACAAACAAAATCTCACAAAAAAATTTAATTTGGGATGAAGCCAACAGAAAGAATAAACTTATTAACTAAATAATCTTTTTTTAAAAATGGAAATTAAGAAAAAATCGGAAAACGTTTATGAAATTCCTATCGAGAGAGAAATGAATGTTCCAGGAATAGTTTATGCTTCTGAAAAACTTCTTAAAAAGATGAAAGAAGATAGAACTCTGACTCAAGTTAGAAATGTTGCATGTATGCCTGGAATCATAAATGCGTCGATTGCGCTTTCTGATGCGCACGAAGGTTATGGTTTTTCTATTGGAGGGGTTGCTGCTTTTGATATAGATAAAGGAGTAATTTCTCCGGGAGGAGTTGGGTATGATATTGGATGCCTACACGAAGATAGTAAAGTCCTTGGAGAACTTGGATACTGGAAAAAAATAAAAGATTTTGAAAAAAATCAAAATAAATTGATAATTTTTGATAAAGAAATGATTAAATCAAAAAATTCAGAGATTCAATTATTTATGAAAAAATATTTTGAGAAAATAATTAAAATAAAAACTGAATCTGGAAATGAGATATTTGCCACGGTTGACCATCCAATTTACACCAAAGAGGGAATGAAAGAATCTGAGAAATTGTGTGAAGGAGAAGAAATTTTGTGTTATCCCTTCGAAGGTGTTGAATATGAAATACCAGAAAATAAATTATTATTATCAGAAAAAGAGATTGATATTTTAGATAGAAGTTTTACCTCTAAATTGCAAATAAAAAATAAACTAAAAGAACTTGGATTGCTCCCGCTTTATAGCGATAATCCAAAATTGCCATATTTAATTAAAATGATGGGATTTATCTTCGGGGATGGTAGTTTAAGTATCGGAAAAAATGACCAGATTGGATTTTATGGAAATGAAGAAGATTTAATTCTTATCAAGGAAGATTTAAATAAAATTGGATTTAATTCAAGTATTTTTTCAAGGAAAAGAAAACATAATATTACGACCCAATATAAACAATATAATTTTGAAAGAATTGAATACTCTTTAAAATCAAATTCTAGTGCATTAGCCCTATTGTTAAATCTGCTTGGTGTGCCAAAGGGTAATAAAAGTAAGCAAGATTACAATATTCCGCAGTGGATAATGAATTCAGTGAGATGGCATCAACGATTATTTTTAGCGAGCCTGTTTGGTGCTGAACTCAGTTCTCCAAAAACAGCAACAAATCAAAAATTTAATTTTTATGGACTCGTTTATTCTATAAATAAAGAAAACTCTCTTCATGGAATTAATTTTGTAAATCAAATCTCAAAACTTCTTAATGATTTTGAAGTAGAAAATGTATTAATAAAAAATAGAGAAGATGAAGTAAACGGGAAAAAATCAACAAGAATCAGATTAATGATTTATTCAGATACAGGAAATTTGATTAAATTCTTCTCAAAGATCAATTATGAGTATAATATCAAAAAAAGAAAACTTGCAAATGCGGCAATCTTGTGGTTAAAACAAAAAGAAAAAATTGTTAAATTTAGGGAAGAAGTTATGTTAAGAGCAAGAGAGATGAAACTGGAAGGTTTGAGTAAAAGTCGAATTATTGAAAATTTAGAGGGCAAATATGCAAATAAGTATTTTATTGATAAGTCTATTTATTATAGTGATTATGGAAAAAGTGGCTCTAGAATTGCTTATTGTTTTATTTCTTTCAACGAATTTGTTGAAATGAATTGTTATGGGGAAGAGGGATTTGTGTGGGATAAAATTGAAAGTAAGGAGTTATTGGATCATAACAATGCAGTCTATGATTTGACTATTGATGATGAAAATCATAATTTTATTGCGAATGGAATTGTTGTATCTAATTGCAGTGTTCGCTTATTAAAAACAAACTTGACAAAAAAAGATTTAGAAGGAAAAAAGAAAGAAGTTTTGGATGAATTGTTCAAGATGGTGCCGTCGGGGGTTGGGAGAGGGGGACCTTTTAATATTTCAAGAAAAAAATTTAGTGAGATACTTAATGGCGGAGCACAATGGATGGTTGAGAATGGATATGGAGAGAAAGAAGATTATTTACATAGTGAAGAAGAAGGAAAAATGAAAGATGCTAATCCGGATAAAGTTACAGATCGAGCAATTTCTCGAGGAATCGGTCAACTTGGAACTATAGGCGCTGGAAATCATTTTTTAGAAATACAGTATGTTGATGAAATATTTGACAACAAAGTAGCAAAGGTCTTGAATTTAGAAAAAAATCAAGTCTGTATAATGATTCATTGTGGTAGTCGAGGACTTGGTCATCAAATTGCGAGCGATTACATTAAACTCATGGAAGATGAATATGGAAAGTATGGAAAAGAATTGAAGGATAGAGAATTGATTAATGCGCCAATAAAATCAAAACTCGGAAAAGATTATTATGAAGCAATGTGCTGTGGAATAAATTTTGCTTTTGCAAATAAACAATTAATTACTCATAACATAAGAATAGGAATGAAAAAGATTTTTCCAAAACTCAAAATCGATGTTGTTTATGATGTTTGCCACAACATCGCAAAATTTGAGGAACACTTAGTCGAAGGAAAAAAGAAAATGGTTTGCGTCCATAGAAAAGGCGCGACACGAAGCTTTGGAGCTGGACGAAGCGAAATTCCAAAAACGTATAGAAAAATCGGACAACCCGTATTGATTCCCGGGAGTATGGGAACAGCGTCGTATATTCTACTAGGAAATAAAAAAGCTGAAGAGCTGACTTTTGGTTCAACAGTCCATGGAGCTGGAAGACTTGAAAGCAGAGGTTCGGCAAAACGAAGATTACATTCTGTAGATATAAGAGATGAACTAACAAAAAAAGGAATTTCTTTAAAATCCGGAAGTGAAAAAGGGATTGTCGAAGAAGCGCCGGAAGTTTACAAAGATATTGAGGAAGTTGTAAACGTCGTTCACGATTTGGGGCTTAGTACAAAAGTTGCGCGATTAAAACCGATGGCGGTAATAAAAGGATAAAAATTAAAATTCTTGGCGAAATTTTAGGGAACTTTGCAAATTTGCGCGAAATGTCCTTGAATTTTAAGACAAGGCTTAAACAACCCCCATTTGAAAATAAACTTATTTTCTCTTTAAGAATTTTAATATCTCTTCCTTGAATGTCTCAAAGTCTTCTAAATTTTCTGTAAGGGAATCGTATACTTCAGCGTCTTTTATTTCTCCATATCTATGAACGAGGACATTTCTCATTTTTTTCATCTCTATAAGTTTTAGTCTCATCTTTTCTGATATTATTTTCTTTGCTGCCAATTTTTTAAATCCATCCTCTTCATCAGAAGGCAATCCAAGTTTAAGACTGGATATTAAAAGATTGCATATGTCTAAGACGGATTCTAGAGAGATTTGCAATAACCTCTCGCAAGCCCTTTTATACGAAATAGATATTTCATATTCATCGTATGTTTTTGGGATTATACTGTTTAATTCATCTAGATACTTGTCAATCTTGTCTATTATTCTTAAAACTCTATTTTCATCCATTTTTTATATTCTCCAAGTACATATAGTATAACTTTGCATAAGACGAAAACTCTTGAATTGTTGAAAATGCAATATCATAGAGCGTATCTTCTTTATCCCTATTTGTATAAATCATCTTACATTCTTTTAAAATTCTACTTCTAATATAAATTGGAAGATTGTGAAAAATATTAATATCAAAAATATGCGTATCAATTTTTTCATAAAAAGGGAATAAAATTTTTGAATCCTCTTTATTGCCATACGATTTATCTAAAAATAAACAGATGTCAACATCGCGAGCATACTCTTTATTCTTGAGATACGAACCGAATAGAGCAACAGCTATAATCCTTTTGTCTTTTTTTGCGATTTGAATTATTTTATCTGTATTTTTCCTGACGTTTTTTATCATATTCGTTTGATGCTTGAGATCTTTAAATAGTTAACGAGATAAAAAAGTTTTCACAAAGATTTTTAAATATGAATTACTATCATAAAATATTAAAATGAGGTCGATGAATAAAAATTTTGCTATCGTATTTCTTGGTTTATTAATAGTAATTGTTTTAATAAATGGGGTGAGTGCGGATAGTTGTTCAATTGTTCCAGGATCAACACCGGGACTTAGCAAGAGTTCAATAGTCATGGAATTGTCGGGACAAACAAATGCTCATGGAGCGGTTTACGATGATGATAGAGTTCTTAATACGCCGGACGATACAATTAATCCTGCATTATATTATTTAAGATGTGACTTTATCACACCTAATCCAAGACAATGTAGTGCTACATCTACAACAATTCAAGGAACATCAAGACCGAGCAATAAGATTATAGGATTATATACAACCTCAAATAGTCATGCTCAAATTCCAAACGGAAATCAAGATTACACGACAAATATATGTTATGGAGATTTTGAATATTGTAGATATTTATTCTCAGGACAAACAAGTTGTGATGCGGAGGAGATAAGTATCTTAGGATTAAGCAGCGTAACTAATTCTCACATTGGTGGATTTAATGATTATGATAATCAGGGAAATGGAAACTATCAGATTTGTTGTAAAAGAACATCATCAGTGCCATGTACAAGTGACCCAGGATGTGATGCTGTAGGGGCTTCAGCAGGAATTGAAAAATCACAAACAAGTGTATGTTCTCCAGATGCTACTCAAAGAATATTTGATAAATGTACTGCAGTATCAACATGTTACAAATGGGTATCTTCATCTGTGTCATGTAGGACAAATGCACCCCCATCCATTGCAGACAAAATGTGCATAGATCCGGCACCTATTGGTATTCCTGATGGAAATGCACAATGTCAAATATATTGTGGAAACGGAATAAAAGAGGGATCTGAAACTTGTGATGATGGAAATACGGCTGATGTTGGAGATGGATGTAAAAATAATTGTCAAAAAGAAACTGGATGGTTTTGTGATTCTTCAAGTCCAAGTAAATGTTTAACTATGTACTGGGAAGATGGAAGTGGAATTCAAAAAACGAGCGTTTCTATAGGAACAAATGTTAAAGTTGTGACTAAAGGAAGTTTAGTTCCGTCGAGTGGATCAGTGAGTTATTCGATTACTCCAATTGGATCTGGTTCTCTTGTAAGCTCTGGATCATTGCGTCTTTTTCAAGAATTGAGTGTAAATGTAGGAAAAGGACCATGGACTGCAACTCCAGCGGGAGATTACAGGTTTATGGTAAATTTTGGAGGGACTTTAGGAATTCTATTCTCAAATGCAGTAAATTCTGCAGGCGGTGTTTTAACCGTGACATCAAGTGGTGGTGGAACTTGTGATAATGACGGAATAAAAGAAAGTGGAGAACAATGTGATGGATCGGACTTTGGACTTGCTGGTGGAAGTAATTTGTGTTCGGTATATAATTCAGATTATACAACAGGAATTTTACAATGTACTACATCATGTGTTTTAGATATAGGTAATTGTGGAAGTGGTACGGGCACATGTGATGGAACTTGGAGGGGTACACTTGGAGAAGCTCCAGGTACTGAATGTGATGGAACTTCGCATTGCGATCCAATGACATGTATGTGTGAAAACAGTCCAATAGATTATGGTCCAGATGGAAGTGGAGGTTGTATTGAAGATGTGTCTTATGGTGTTTGTGATAATAGACCAAATACTGCAGATGGATGTTATCTTATGATTACTCCTGGAGTGCCTTATGCAAATGTAAATGGTTGTCCGGCTACAGCGGATTATGTTTGTAAATTGGAGGGACCGAATTGTGTTCTTGGATATGATAATATACAATGGGACTCTACTTCGTGTTCAATAAATCCAGATACAGATGGATGTAAATGGTTGTCTCAACAAATAATAGGTAGCTGTGATAGTGATGATGAAGTTAGAATTAGATCGGTAATTGATCCGTCAACTCCAATTGGAATACAATCTCAATGTACTGCATCAGATCAAGTCCGTATATGTCCTCGTAAAGTAAAGATTCCGTTTTTTACTATTGAAAATGTTGCGATAGCAATTGGATTGATTATTCTAATTTATATTATTGTTGCAATAACTAAAAGAAGAAAGAAAATTACAAGTAAGATAAGATCAGTCAGAAGAAAATAGGGGTTTTAATTAAACTTCAATAGTTCTTTTAAATCTTTGATTAGTTTTTTAGATTTTTCTATTGCGTCAATAGCGACGTTGTATTCCATTCTTTTTCCATAATAGACAAGGGAATTTCTTTTATACCTCAAATCGTCAAATAATATGAATAAATCACTTCTTTTCAAAAAATCTTTTAGATAAAAACCGAGACAAACGTGATTAGAAATTTTATATCCGTCATTAAGTGCTAAGGAATGCAAGTATTCTAGGATGGATGAATAATAATCTTCAAAAATGAAATTTGCATTACCATCATGAATGTCTTTAGAAATATATTTTATCCTCTCATCAGCAGTTTCTATTAAAGATTTTGATTTTTGTGAATCAGGAGTTATTTTTAGACTCGCGTGAGACTGTAAACAATCTTCAAAATCACTTTCCTTCATTTTATCACCTCAATAATTCCATTTAAAGTAATTCCATTTAAGATATTATTTATCAAATGAGGGTTTTTAATGTCAGAAATTTGTTTCTGTTTGAAAATTTGAATTTTTCTTTTAAGAAGTTTTTCGAATTTTTCTAAATTTATTTCTTTTTTTGAGGGAGTTTCTATGTATAAATCAATATCACTACTTTCTATATCTTCTCCCTTAGAAAAGGATCCAAAAATTACAATTGACGGATTACTTAAATAATCAATTAGATAATCAATGAGTCCAGAATCGCATAACACTTTTACATTAAATAATTTTTTTTCAAGAAGAAATTTCTTTGAATCTCTAGATGCAGTATAAAAAACAACTTTATCTATAGTTAATTTTGATAAAAGTTTTTCTTTTTCAAGCTCTTTAGTATATCTTATTATAGAGGGGAGAGGAATTTTTAGCTCTCTTTCAATTTGTCTAACTCTCATTTTAGAACTTGGATTAATAAAATAATGTTCCAAAATAATTTGTTTGATATTTTTTTGTTTCATTTGATATTTTTTAATATCAACTGATATTTAAAGTTTTCTATTTTGCAATAATGAAGGAGAGATAAGATATTTTAAAAAAATCTTCTCGAGAATAAATTTATAAACATTCGAAGGCATTTTTATTCATAAAAGGGTGTTATTGATGAGAGGATTATTTGTTTTAGTGAGTGTATTAATCTTAATCGGAATTGTTTCTGCATCGATAGATGTCGCGAGCCATAATATTGAAAAAACATATCCTCAAGGAGGGATGATAAAGGGATGGATAAATTTTTCTTCAACTAATGAACCAGCGAGCAATTTGTTCGCAACTAGTTTTGGAAATTCAATTTCGATTTATAATTTTTTAAATAAAACAATTGGGGAAAATAATTTTGAATGTGTGCCTGAAAACTGCGATAAAGCGTATGTTGCATCTGCAGCGTCGCAATCAAAAACATTTCAGCTAAATACAGGAAACAGCAGAAAAAGAATAGTTGGATTTGTTTTGACCGGAAGTCTTGATAGTATTAATTCAGGAAAATTTACATTTACAAGTAATGCGCCAGCATCGTGTACAAATCAAATTGAAATAGATATTTTAGACGACGGTATAATTGATATTGCAAATAATAATACCCTTGTTGGAGCAGGAGTTTGTCCAAGTACGCGAACTTATGGATGTTATAGTGGAAGTGAGGTGACAAAACAAATTGATTTGGATATTGCTTGTCAAAAAATGAATCTTTCTGTTTCTCCTGGTTTTGTAGTTGGTGCGCAGATAAAGAGGGAACTTGGAGATAGAAAGTTAAAAATGGAGATCATAGATAAGAGAGGAATTAGTCGAGAAATTTGTGAGTTGCCAACTCTGGCTCTTGGAGAAGATAAAGAAATATATTGTGAAATAAATTTTTTAGTTACAGAAAAAAGTGAATTTTATGTTTGCGCGAGAGCAGATGGAGGAAGTGATGCTAATAATAGATACACCATAAAGGGTTATAGAAATAAAACAAATGGGTGTGGAGTTGCCTCGCTTCCATCACCAAATTATGAAGAAGATCTTGTGTTTAAAATTTCGGCTGTCGGAAAACAATTTGGTCCAGTAATTCAAACAGAAGTCATTGACGCCCTTCCAAATGGTGAACGATTTTCTGATGTTGCATTCAATTATATTGAAGATCAATATGGTTATGCTCTTGACTGCGATTCAACACAATGCGTTATTCCTATTTCTGTCAAAGGTAGTGTTGATCAGGATGTTGTAATAAATAATGCTGAATTAAAATATACAATGTCGTCCGCGTTATTTAGAGATAATAATATTTTTGACGTAGCTGCAGGAACTGTTAAAATAAATAGCGATTATAAAAAAATAAATTTAGAGCCGTTGAATTTATCTGTGCCGTCTCAAACTGGAAATGCGACATTTACTTTGTCATATAATGGAGAAGATCTGTTTTCAGAAGAGATTACGGTCGCTCAAATTCCAGTAATAGAATCTTTAATCCCAACTCAAGCTCCAGCAGTTGTGGATATTACTTTTTTTGTAAATGCGAGTTCTCCGAATAATTTGAAATTAAAAAGATATTTATGGGATATGGGGAACGGAGATTTGAGAGAGACGAGCGGAAACAATTTGTCTTACAAATATAATAATACGGGTAATTTTAATGTCAAAGTCACTGCAATTGATGAGTCAAATTTTAATGCGTCAAAATCTTTTGCGGTAATTATTGGAAGCCCTAATCAAGTCGCAAATATAACTCTTTTGAAAAAAATTGATATTTTGAAAAATCTTAAAGTCAAGATAAATGAATATAATACATTTACACAAACTAAGATTGATAGCAAATTAAATATTTCGGATGCAGAATATGAACTTGAAAAGATAAAAAGAAGCTATGCCTCAGCATCTTATGATGATGATTACATAAATATTGTTGAGGATTTGAATGATCTTGATATGCCTGATACAATATATTCTTCGAATGGGCAGGCAGCGTCAGTATTCATTACTAATTCTGATAAAATAAGTGTTGATGCTATGGGCGCTATCGGAGAAGACAAGGATGAAGATATAGGTGAATCGATGTATGTTGATGCAATAAACTCATGGGGATATGAAAATGTCAAAATGACTATGGCTTATGACAAGGTTGCAGCACTTTATGGAGATGAAGAAAAAGAAATAGTCAATGTGTTTGATTTTAAAGTTGATGTAAATGAAGATAATGAAGATGAGGTTTATTTTGTCGTTAAAAATATGAGGGAGTTGAGTTTTGATACAAGTTATGATCCAAAAATTGTTGATGGCTATTCTTATGTGAAATTGAATGAAAAGAGCCAGCATGTTATTTTTTCTACTACTGAAGATGTGGATGTTGTAGACTTGCCCGTGTTTGTCAGCACTCTTTTAGGAAACCTTGATATTATACTCCCATCCAAACAAATTTGTGTTGAAAATAAGATATGTGAAAAGGATAAAGGAGAAACTTGGAAAAATTGCAAGGATTGTCAGCCATTTAGAGAATATGGTCTTGCTTTACTTGGACTTTTAGTTTTGTATATTATTTTACATATCATTTTACAGGAATGGTATAAAAAACATTACGAAAATTATTTATTTAAAAATAAAAATTTCTTGTTCAATATAATGAATTATATCCATCAAGAAAAGGTTAAAGGAAAAAATGATGGTGAGATTGAAAAGAATTTAAAAAAATCTGGATGGAACAGCGAACAAATCAGATATGCAGTGAGAAAGTTTTATGGAAAAAGAACTGGAATGTGGGAAATCCCAATGGACTGGTTATTCAATAATTTCAGAAGAAATAAGATGCCAAAATATAATCCGAAAATTATGAGTCAACCTCAAATCAGTATAGGAAGATACTGATTAATTACAGAAAACTTTAATAAGACGGAAAGGGAATTTTATATATGGTAATAAAAGTGTTCAAAAATTTTATGACTAGAATTTTTGCCAATATTTTTAAGAAGAAAGAGGATATAAAATTAGGATTCTATGGGCCTCCGAATGCAGGAAAAACTTCTTTGGCTAACCGAATTTGTAAAGATTTTACTGGAGAAGAGATCGGAAAGGTAAGCAAGATTCCGCATGAAACGAGAAAGGTGGGTTTCAAAGAAAAAGTTGATATTGAATATAAAGGCAAAACATTGACATTCAAATTAATAGATACTCCTGGAATTGCAACAAAAATAGATTATGAAGAATTCTTGAAGTATAACATGAAAAAGAAGGATGCAAAGAAGCGAGCGAAAGAAGCGACGGCGGGGGTTATTGAAAGCATAAAATGGCTTGATGATATGGACGTAGTTGTGATTGTTTTGGATTCGACGGAGAATCCGTATAATCAAGTCAATATTACAATCATAGGAAATTTAGTCGCGAGAAATATTCCGATATTAATTGTAGCAAATAAAACAGATTTGAAGAATTCAGATATGAAAAAAATCGAGACGGCTTTTCCAGAATATGATGTTGTCGGAATGTCTGCTAAATATGGAGAAAATTTAGAAGAGTTTTATGAATCAATATTTAAGTTAATAAAATGAAGGCTTAGTTAAAAACGATACTATTAAAAATCAAAAAACATAATACATATCATGGCGGATAAAAAAAGAGGGAGAGAAACACTTGGGAACATAAAGGGGTTTTCAATACAGTTTATACCTTTCAGTGAAATAAAAGATTTGAACAGCGACGAAAGAATCAGGAAAATATTATCTATAGTTCTTGGAAATAATATTCTTATACTTCAAGGTAAATTAAAGGCTGAAGAAGAGACGCGGCTTATAGGAGATACAATGGCGATGATAGGGCATGTTTCAAACTTTAAGGGAATTGAACTGGCAGTTATTTCTGGAAGTGGTGAAGAAAATGCATTTAATAAATTAAGGATGGGTTTTGCCAGTATCTTGACTGGGGGAAATATAAATGCAATAACTATAATCGGACCTGCAACCATCGTTAAAGAAATGAAAAGAAATCCAAAGAAAATAGAGTTATTGTTGAATAGATAAAAAAATAATGAATCTCACTGGGCTAAAAAATTCCACCATGGCTTATTTATTTTAATGATTTCTCCTGTTTCTGCGTCAATTGTTGTTTTTATATTTACACTAACGGGGAAAATAAAGAATAAACGTTTATTTTTTGAGCCATCTACAACATAAATCTTTTTATCATTTTGTTCTTTAGATTCAATAGAATTAACTTTTTCTAGTTTAGTTGATTCAGTTGCTTTTTCTATTGCTTCATCTTGAGTGTATTTGACTATTGAGGATTCTGATTCTTTAATATAACTTTCTTTAGATTTAATACAATGTTTCTCTCCATTTTGTTCTATTAACGTGTATCCTTGCATACAGCCACTTTCTAATGAACTTAAAGATTTTCCTGGCTCAATGGAAGCTTCTTGGATATTTATACTGAATTGTTCTGAACAATATGCTACACAGCTTTTACAACAACATGTTTCTTCTTTTGGAAATCCCCCTCCACCTGAAGAACATCCGTCTATAGGACCACCAAATTCTTTTGATAGGGGATATTCTCCATCAACATTGCACGTTGAGGAACATTTTCCTCTTCCAAGTGGAACTCCTTCTTTAGAATAAATATCGTGTTGACATGCAATATTACATGTTTCAGAAGCCCCTTCCTTAACAAACAAACATCCACTTATACATTTAAAATATCCTTCTAGTTGTTGATCATTATATACGTTGGGTTCTAAACAAATTTCCGATGTTGAAGGATTATATAAATTAGGCAAAAATCCGTCTTCAGGTATTGGCACTGGAGATTTTACGAACTCTATATCCTCAACACCATTAACATTTCCTTTTCTCTCATAACCATCAATAACAACTGCCGGTTTAGCTAAATAAATCGCAAAGTTTGAGTTATCTAAAGAATATTGATAATAAAAGCATGCTGAATTATTCAATAGTTTTAGTGCTCCTCCTTTATCGTATGTAGTTCTCCAAATAGAGTTTGAGTGAAAACCATAAGGAGAAAATTTATTAGTATTGTTATAATTATTGCCTATTCCGTATTGCAATACAACCATTGATAATTCTGCTTTACCGTCAGGAACAACACTAGAAGATGAGTCAAGCGAAGAACTTATTGGACCTTTAGTTTCAATTTCATTCTCCAAATTATCTTCTTTTAGTTCTGTTTCGGAAGGAGGGTGTCTATTCCCAATAGCTGTTCCAGCAACAATCCTGCTCCACCAAACAGATAATGTTAAATTATATGATGAAAATATTTCTCTTGCTCTCTGTTCTGTAGTCCCTTCAACAAAACTTGAGATCATAACTACACAGTCTTCTGGACAATTTCCGGGAGTCTCTGAGTTTACATTGCAAGCTAAGTCACCACAATAACTTGGCTCTTTTATTTTACATATTCCATCCTCTTGACATAAGTAATTATCATTAGGACAACCACATATTGAACATTTATTAATCAAACTTCCTTCATTACAAAATAGGGGTTTTGATAAAGAACATTCTCCATAAGGAGTTCCGTCGTAACATTTTTTGATTATAGGGATTATAGAACAACTTCCATTTGTGTTACATTTTTCTCCGACATTACATCCACAAACTTGACAACTATCTATCAACAAACCATTTTTGCAATATTTTGGTTTTGTTAAAGAACATTTTCCATTTTCTGTTCCATCGCTGCATTTGATTGGGGATGGGTCTGGAACGGGACAAGGACATGCCTGTTCACACTTAACAGAAACTCCAGAACGAGAAGCAAAACAAGAATTAGAGTATGTTATATTATCAAAACCACAAACTGGCGCATAAAGATTAATACAAATTGTTCCAGAAGAGGTAGAATTCGTTCCATCGATATTACCTCCTGAAGATTGTGAAGAGATAAAAGGTACACTTAACAAAATAGTAAATAGTATAATAAAATTGGTTATAAAAACAAATTTATCGCCTCCCATCTTGTGTATAGATGTGTGCGGTTTAAAGTTTATAAATATTTCTAAAAGAAAAAATTAAATACTCCTTATTCTTACAGCTTTCATGCCACATCAATGCGTTCACTGCGGGAAATTTATAGAAGCCGGAAGCAAAGAGATAATTGAGGGATGTGTGGATTGTGGTGGTAAATTTTTCTATTATATCAAAGACGAGCAACTTCAAAGAATAAAAGACAGGCAAGAAAATGATCCTATAGAAATAATCACACAAGAAGATAAAATTCGGATTGAAAAAGATGTCAGGGAAATGGCAGGAATTGTTGATGAGGAAATGCCTGTGATTTTGGATCTAGAATCAATAAGAGTCGTTGCTGATGGAAAGTTTGAGCTTGATATCGTAAATTTATTTAATAAAAAAAGACCTCTTGTTTATAAATTAGAAGAGGGGAAGTATATAATCGATTTAGCTACAACATTAAATCAGGGATTTGACAGCAGTAAATTTACTGAGATGAAAACCTCTAAATCTTAGAGCGATAAAACTCAGAAGTCCGACTAAGAGCCTATCTCTATAGGCAATAATTTTTAGAAAAAATTTTGAAAAATAGAAGAATTTATAAATCTAAAATGGTTTTTTACTTTCTCTCT
>PFCY01000022.1 GCA_002763085.1 Candidatus Pacearchaeota archaeon CG10_big_fil_rev_8_21_14_0_10_32_14
TTTTCAGAATAATCTATAAAAATGTAATAATCAAATTCTTTCATCCCCCCACCCCCTTTTCAAGTTATAAAGTTTATTCCCATTCATCAACTGCGTTAGGTTATTCCGGTTATAAATCTCTTTCCCGCCTTTATTCTTTGAACACGACCGACTTATGAAAAGGAGTATCATGTTATGAAACCTCCGGATATTACAACATTTCCCTGACCGAAAATCTTATATAGTTTCATGTTCTTGATTTGTTATAATAGATGCAAGGATTCTGACGAATCCCGTGCTCGCGCAAGCGATGATGCGGTTAGTAGGTTAGACGAATCCCCCATTCTATTATAATTTCCTCCTCTCAATATTTAATAAATTATCAATAACGAGACTTAATTGATGCTCGGTACTTCCTTTTTTTAATTGACTTTCTCTTATGACTTGTGTTTTTGTGTCATCAATAATATGAACTAATTTGATAAAAGACCTATACTGAAAATCATCAACCGAAATAAAAATGATGCAATTGCTATGTTTTTTAATAAACTCTAGAACCTCTGCAAAAAGTTCAATATTATTCCTCATATTCATAATTTTAATTCTCTCAAAATAATCTCGTATCTTTTCCCTTTTCAAAGTATTCTTAATATGATTTAAATAAATCTTCCTATCACGTGAACCTTTATAGTGTCTAAATTTACTTATTTTTGGTAAGATTTCTCTAATTTTATTTTTTTCAATGATAGAATAACCAATTAGATTTTCAGAATAGTCAATAAAAATATAATAATCAAATTCACTCATATTCCGCCTCCGCTTGTTATAGTATAAACTTCGTTCTCTTTCTTTAAAGATTTGATAAGGTTATAATTATAAACTTCCTTCCCACCTTTATCTTTTGAACAAGACCGAGTTATGAAAAGGATGTTCATCTCCCCCGCCCCCCATATTTATCATCTATAGACGAAAAGTTTATATAATTGAATGTGCTTGAACTCTTAACAGGTAAAGCCTGTACGTCAGTGTGCCGTATGGTGCGCGTTCTAAGTACATACAGGTTCTGGTTTATGTTTCTTAATTCCATATGGTGTAAAACTCCTGCGGGACATTTAACGTTTCAAGATAAGTTGAATTGTTATTTTCATATTTCTGAAAACAACTCCAAGCGAGAAGATCTGCAAATTGAAGCCCACTCCAAGAATGAGAATAACCATGTTCTATTTTGCATTTAATCTCTTTTGAACTTTCTTCTAATTTTCTTTTGAAATAATCATTAAAATCTTTCTGAAGAAATATATTCCCTTTAGATTTATCAATTTTAATATCCATGCTGATATCATTCATCAAGATATTATGAGCAAGTTTGCCGGCAATAAAATTATATAATTTATGTTTATCTGATTTTAAATAATCACTAAAAACTTTACTCTTCTGAAGAATAACATGATAGATCTTAATATTGGGTATAGCATTTAATTTTTTTAGCATATGTATTCTAATATAATCATGAAGCTTGTAGGCCTTGAGTTCGTTCATATGGGTAAGTTCTTTTTTGAATTTATTTCTTCTCATATTTTTTACGATTTTGTCTAATTCCCTATAATCATCAATAACTAGCGCAGTAATTATGATATATTTTGAACTATTAACATTGAATCCCAAGTCACCACTTTCATCAATATACATATATTTGAATTTCATCTCCCACTCCACCCCTTTTTCAAGTTATAAAGATTATTCCCCTTCACCGCCGTATTCCAATTATAAACTTCCTTCCCACCTTTATGCTTTGAGCAAGAACGGGTTATGAAAAGGACGTTCATGTTTTATCTCCCACCTCTGGACCTTTATTTTTATGAGTACTATCATCTTTTATTATAGGACAAGAAGTAAAATCCTCTAAATTGAGTTTGACGTATTTATGGACTGATTTTATAAGATAGTTGCTTCTTGATAGATTAGTATTTCTCTTTTCTTCATAGTAAGTATAAAGAATTGTTTTGATGCCTTCTTCTTCCAAACTCATTATTACAGGGACAAAATCAGAATCAGAAGCAATCAGAATTATCTTTTTGATATCTGGATACTTGATTGGAACTTTCATTAAATCCATTGCTAAAAGAATATCAACAGCTTTTTGATGATATACATATTTATCGTCAATTTTTAATCTTTGGCATCTTCCTTCTCTTATAATTACACCTTTCTTTGACAATTTATTTACAAACCGTGAATATCCCTCTATCTTATTTTCCTCATCTTTTTTTGAAATCTCAGACATAAACGGTGGTGCAGTATAATAAAAAATATCTTTGCAATTTAACTTTTGTTTCTTAGATAGATAATTTGAAAATTTTATTAAATCGTATACTAAATACTTACCTTCCCCAAAATGATAGGAGACTTTTGATAAAAAATTCGCATCAATAAAAACAAGAGTTTCATGAGAATAGGACTCATCCGGCAACCCTTTGGGATTACCGGGGAGCATGTTAATATTATCATTACTCTCAGGTTTATAAATATTAGTGTTCATCCTCCCTCCACCCCTTTTTCAAGTTATAAAGTTTATTCCTCTTCACCGCCGTATTTTGGTTATAAACTTCCTTCCCGCCTTTGTTCTTCGAACACGACCGAGTGATGAAAAGGATGTTCATGCTACGATCCCCTCATATTTCCCAATTTCCCCCGCATAAGAAACATTTAAATATTCGAGCACCTTAGAATAATCATATAGGGGAACAGGACCTGACGAATCCCGTGCTCGCTTTGCGATGATGCGGTTAGTAGGATTGAGGGACCTACTTACCCTGTATTTTTTTATTTTATTATCCATTTTTCTTTCTTAATCTTTCTATATTTAGTAAAGTGTCAAGTATTAAACTTAGACGATATTCAATACTCTTCTCCTTAAGTTGACTTTCTTTCACAACCTTTGTTCTTTCTCCATCTGCAATATTTACCAATTTTACAAAATTGGAAAACTCGTGATTATCAATAGAGATGAAGATTATACAATTATTATGATTTTTTATAAAGTTTAAGACGTCAGTATAAATATTTAAATTGTGCCTCATTTCTCTAATTTTAATCTTAAAAATATCGGATAAAACATTTTCATTATCAATTATTCTCTTTATTGAATGGAGGTATTCTCTTTTGTGTTTCAATTCCTTAAAATGTGAGAATTTAGAGATCTTAGGAAGTAATTCTTTCAATTTCTTTTTTTCAATAATAGAATATCCAATAAGATTTTCAGAATAATCTATAAAAATGTAATAATCAAATTCTTTCATCCCCCCACCCCCTTTTCAAGTTATAAAG
>PFCY01000072.1:0-626 GCA_002763085.1 Candidatus Pacearchaeota archaeon CG10_big_fil_rev_8_21_14_0_10_32_14
TATTCTTTGTTACATTCCAAGTACAATTGCCACCGCAACCATTAAATGTTGATGCGATACATGAATCTATTGGTTTTATGCAACTAGGAGCACAGACATTAATATTTAGATTATTAAAATTTTTAATTGATTTATTCCCAAATTGATAATCTCCAATAATTATACATGTTCCATTTATATTTGGGGCACTAACTATAACTGATTTAGTAGTTCCATCATCGCTTAACATTACAGATTTATATTGATTTTTTCCAGATGGAAATAAACATCCTCCAGAAATAATATCCTGAATTGTTGCTCCCCATGTACCAGAAGTTCCTACTGCAGTATAGGTTAATGTGAAATTTGAATTTGGAAGAATAGTAATATTTGATGAACCTCTCGTCATAGTTTCTGAACCGGTTATATTTGCAGAAATTAAATTAACTGAAAGTATAACTAATAAGAATATTCCACATTTTAAAATTATTTTTTTATCCATTTGCCCATGCCTGAATTGCAGCTCCTAATTCTGTTCTTGAAAATGTTCCATCTACCCATTGTGTTATTGATACACCTAATTCTGTTCTTGAAACAACACCATCACAACTTGTATCTGATTGTGTATTCTTTGTTACATTCCAAGT
>PFCY01000072.1:663-14280 GCA_002763085.1 Candidatus Pacearchaeota archaeon CG10_big_fil_rev_8_21_14_0_10_32_14
TTTATAATTTCCTTTTGGAAGTGTATAATAAGAATCAACTTGGTTATCTTGTCTATTAAAGTGGAAATAGTTTTTTGATTGTTTATTCCTTTGTAAATTAAATATCCCCCCTTGATTTGGAGAATCTAATTTCTGTATTTGTAGGTCTTGATTAGAATTATAATTCCAAATCACATTATTTTCTAATAATTTAATTTGAACCGATCCCTCTTGATAATTAAAGTTTTTCTTATAACCTGTTTTAGGATTATTATATACAAATGATTGGGATGCTAATGTTGAATCTGGCTTGTCTTCAAGGTAATCTTTTATTAATTGAGTATAATCTTGAATGTCTGATAATTCTGTAGCATGGTTTTTGTCTGGAATTATTGAAATTGGAATATTTTTGTTAAGTAAACTTGAACTTGCAATAGAAACGAGGCAATCATATTCATTTGGATCTGCTTCCTTATGAAAGATAGTCATAGCTGAACATAATACTCCTCCTACATTTAAGGATATATCCATTTCTTTATTTCCAATTATAACTAAAGTATTAGTATTGATGTTCTGTTTATCTAATGCATAAATTAATTCACTTCCCAAACTCATTTGAGTATAAATGGGAGACAGTGAGTCATCTTGTTTTAGATTTTTAATGGTATCCTTAAAATCATTATAATTTAAAACTGATTCTTTTATAATAATGTGTAATATTATATCTCCATTAGTAAATAAAGAAATAATTGTTGGAAGATTAATCCAATATTCTGGATGTAAACTTAAAACATTTGTTAAGATTTCTGGATTAAGTCTGAGCTCTTCTATCTTCCAATATGGAGTAGGTAATGTATTAGTACTCCAATTGTGAGTTATACCTGTTGATGCACCACTTCCGTGATTTGGCGGTCCAATCATAACTAAATGGTTCACATCATTCTTATAAGAGTAGGGAGAAATTCCTTGAACATAACTTCGTGAAACTAATCCGCCCATACTATGAGTTACAACATCAAATTTTTGTGAACTATAATTGGTTCTTTTAAGGTAATCTAGAGCGTCCCCAAGTAATGCTCCACTAGCAGGAATATCATCTTCCCCAGAATAATAAAATTCCCAAGCATCATAATCTCTATCATTAAACCATTTTTGTGTTTCATCTTCGTCCCAATATCCACTTTCTCCGTGTTTACCATGAACAAGAATTAATGGTTTATGATTCCGGATAATTTCTGGAGATTCCATAAAAGAAATCATATAATCTGGTTGATTATTCACTTCTGAAAAACTAAGAGATGAAAGTTTATTTAATTCATTTATTAGCAATACTTTAGTCGAGGTTTTAATTAAATTACTCTTATCAAGCTCTTTCAAATTTTCATTTTCATATCGCCAGTAAATTTTTGGATTATTATTTCCTGATTCATAAAACTCAAAAGTTACATTATTTTCAAGAGAATTTAATTTAATATCCCCCTCTTTTATGTTGTTAACTGCACTATTAATTACCTCTTGCCCATTTATTTCTAACCTAACGTTTCCGGTAACATTAAAGACAAATTCATAGGTTCCATATTTAGTAATGTTTAATTTTCCAACCCAATCTAAATAAACTGGGTCTTCTATACTTCCTGATTTATCTTCTAAAGATTTAGTACTTAAAATACTACCAGAACTAATCTTTGGAAATTCGTATCTATCCCATGCTTGTTTATCTTTATGTATTCTAACTATTTGATTTATAGACTCTCTGCCACTCCTAAATTTATCTATATTAGAAAATTGATTAGTCCATTTACCAATTATTTCGTTTCCTTGTATAGCAAAAATGCTATTTATTTTATAATCAATAAATAACGTATCCCAATTCCAGTTACTAATATATCTTTCTGGGTTAAAATCAAAATTTCCATTAATATCGGGGTAAATATCAAGATAATTTATTACATCATCTTCAAATAAATCATCATCTTCTATAAAAACTCTCAACTTTAAATTTCCATATGGAGATTCTGAAAAACTTTGTCCATTTTGAGTTACTTGAAATATCTTTCCACTAACTGCTTTATTACAAAATAAATCCTTTCCATTCCAATTCTCTATTAGATTACAACATCCTTCGTTTGAATCTCCAATCCATTGACCATCATCATCACAGACAAGATTTGAAGAACATTGACCACCAATAGTTTTTGGATCATCACAATCCCATCCATTATGACCGAATTTAGTTTTTAAGATAGAGGACTTATCAGATTGTAAATTACCTATTTTAGCCTTAAAATAAAATTCAGTATTTCCTCCTAATCCATCACCACCATTTGGGATGATCCAACTTGCTGTAGCAATATTATTATTGATTGTCCCGAATTTGCTGGGCTGAGGATCATCAATTGTATCTACTCCATCTAAAAAAGTATCCTCTTCCCAAATCAAAAACTCAACAGGTTGTCCATTTAACCCACTTGTAAAAACATTTAGCTTGATATTATCTCCAGTATTTGCTTGAGCGACCGACCATGAAACGGAATTTATACTTTGAGGCCAATAACACACATCAAGATTAGAATTCCACTTTTGTCCATTTTGACAGCAACCACACTCAAAACCGGAACATATTGTACTTCCAACACAAAATAAATTCGAAGAACATTCATTGGATGTATCACAATCAAATTCATTAATCAAACAGCCATCAAATCTTTGGTCCCTATATCTACAATAACTATCATCTCCATTATTTAATATTGAACCATCAACACAGACAACAAATCCATTTAAGTAACATGAACTACCCTTTGCCCAACATTGAGACTGACTGCAAGCAAAAGGAATACTAAATCCACAAGAACAACTAGCTAAAACATTAAAATCGGCTTTAGAAAAAATTGGAAAAGGAGTATTATTCTCTAAGGGGTAAATCTCTGCTATTTTGGAAGCCATGTTTTGATCATTGTCTCTAAAAAGAACAATTTTATTATTACTTAACCATAAAATTTCATCATCTCCAACTATAATCTTTTCTTTAGCTTCGGGAAGATATTCCTCTAAAAATTCTTGAGCATTAAATTTATTATCAAAGACAAGTAATGTAAATGAGTACTCCTGATTATTTTCTATGTAATTTCCGTCATATATTTGAGTTATAGAAGTATTTTTGTAATTTTTATCTTCCCTTTCTATCAAATTTAAGTTTTCATTCTTGTTATAATTAGCCAATCCCCCACCAAATTTATCATCTCTTCCTACATCCCCTAAATCTTTTGCCGTTTCTTTTAATTTATTTTCAACATCTTTATTACTTAAACTTAAATTTTCGGATAAATATGCAGTAGCAACAATTGCAACATGTGGAACTGAAAATGAAGTTCCATCAACGGGAAATTGATTTATACCATCTGTAACTAGAATATCTTTTCCAGGAGCAACAAAATCTAATTCGTTTCCATAATTTGAAAATAAGGATTTTTCTAGATTTTGATTTATTGAACCAACACTAATCACCTCATCATATTTCGCAGGATATAAAATAAAATTACTTCCTTCATTTCCTGATGCTGCTATTATTAAAATTCCTTCATTATTTGCTTGTTGAATTACTTCTTTTAGGAAAAATGAATCACTTTCTCCTCCAAAACTCATTGATATCACATCTATGTCATTATCTCTTGCCCAATTTATCCCTTCTATTACATCACTAATATAACCATCTCCATTATTATCCAATACTTTTACAACATATATTTCAGAGCTAATTAAAGGTAAATTATTTCCTGGGTTTTTTAAAATTTGAGTTACGAATGTTCCATGTCCATTATCATCAGTAGCATCTTTGTCTTCATTAACATAATCATAACCTGATTTTACATTTAATAAATTAAAATTTGCTCCAGTATCAAGAATCGCAATCTTTACACCCTTTCCAAACGATTCATCAATTATAGAGTTGTTTAGTCCCATTATATTATAGTTCCAAGAATTAAATTCCCCCAGCGATTTTACTTTATAATCTGGTTCATATCGTATTATTTCCTTATTTTTCAGATTTTCTTCTTTGGTTTTTACAACAAACTTTTTACTTGATAAACTAACTTTTGAATTAGCAATTGATCTTGATACTTGGATAGAATTCACTTCTTCAACAATACTTAAATTTTTTATATCAGATTTAGTCTCAATAATATATCTCTCTCCATCAACACTCATCGCCACCACTGTTTGTAAAGAAATCATTAAAAAAAAGATTAACACCAAGCCCTTTTTCATCCTAAGTCATATTTCAAATAATCCCCACTTTATATTATTTATCATCCTTCAAAACATCAATTAAATTCCCTTTTCATTCTTCTAATTCATTTGTTTCCAGAAAGTTCTTCTTTCAATCTATCAAAATATTCTAAATAATGATTGGCAACTTTCGGCCCAGCATATCTTCCCATTCGCCATATAACTCCATTATTTCTCTCGAAGGGATTGACTGTCTTTCGAGACGAATCCCAAAGAATTGTATGCATCCCATCAATAATCGTGAATCCACTACTCAATTGACTTGGATGTCTCATTATGTTTACCCTGTCTGAATTTTCTAAACTCTCTAAATAAGTTGAGGTTTCTTGCGGGATAATTGCTTCTAAATGCATTCCTTCCCTAATCCTTTCTTCGAATGTTTTTTGTGTCTGTTCATTTTCCATATACGATGTATCGTATCCAACCATATGGATTCCCCAGTAGGATTCTTTTATTATCCTATTGAGACCATTAAAATATTCTTTTTGACTCGATGATAATGCAATTTGAAGAGGTAACAAAATTGAAGAAATTATTTTATCGAGAGTCCCTAATGGTGTTAAAATAGAAATTGCTTCTGTCATTATCTTTTATATTTTGATTGTTTATAAAAATTTGTATCTTCAAATTTCTATTCGATTTACTCAAAGGAAATTTGCTATTTTTCACCACGAAGCAATTTTTCTACTATTTCAATATTCCTAATTTGCCGTTCATTAATATTTTCAATTTTTCATGAATTCACTTCATGAAAAATTACAACCTTTCCTTGAAAATGTCACAGACATTTTCAATCTCTTTCACATCCCACTTCTACAACTTTCACAAATCATTCGTCCGTCAACTTCAAAAAGAATATCCCCGTTCCCGCATTCTTCACAAATTCCTTCATATTTTGTTTTTCTTGTTTTAGCCTCTCTGAATCTTTTTAATTTTTCTTCCTCCTCTCGAAGCATTTCAATTTCATTAAGTTCGGGATAGATCTCCGGCGTAAAACTCAAAATATCTCTCATCGTTATGATACCAACAAGCTTGCCATTTTGTATGACAGGAAGTCTTCTAAATTTGAATTTTTTCATTTTAGTGAGCGCTTCACTCAATGGAGCTTCTGGTTTTATAGTTGCTATTTTTTTAACTGCAATATCAATTGCTTTTATTGATGAAAGGTCTTTTTTTGATTTTCTTACTAATGCCCAAAGAATATCGTCATTCGTCACAAATCCGACTAGTCTGTTATTATCAACAACAAGAAGACTTCCCGTTTTTTTCTTCACCATAAGTTTTGCGCAGTCGAGTAGGGAGGTCACAGGAGTAGCTATTATTGGACTTCTTGTCATAACATCAGAAACCTTTATTTTTTGATTTAAAGTCATCGTAACGATATAACAAATACTAGCAAATATATAAAACCTTCTCTGTAATTGAGATATATACTCTACTTAAGTAATTCTTATAAATCCACTTTTTAATCTAACTTAATGTCAGACAGACAACCAATAGTGATAATGCCAGAAGATATACAAAGGCTGATTGGAAAAGACGCCCAACGAAATAATATTCTTGCTGCAAAGATGGTAGCTGATATCGTAAAAACAACTCTCGGTCCAAAAGGAATGGATAAGATGTTAGTCTCTCCTCTGGGTGAGATAATTGTTACGAATGACGGAGTCACAATTCTTGATGAAATGAAAGTTGAACATCCTGCAGCAAAGATGATGGTTGAAATCGCAAAAACGCAGGAAAGTGAAGTCGGTGACGGAACAACAACGTCTGTAATGCTTGCCGGCAAACTTCTTGAAAACGCAGAAAAACTTCTAGACAAAAAAATCCATCCGACGGTGATTGTAAAAGGATATCGACTTGCTGCTGATCAAGCTCAAAAAATTCTAAAAGATTTGGCTTTAAAGATCTCAACAGACAACGAGGAATCTATAGAAATTTTACGATCCGTCGCAATGACCGCAATGACAGGTAAAGCATCAGAAGGTGTAAAAGAAAAATTTGCAAGTATAATTGTTAAAGCAGTAAAACAGATTCAAGACGGAGAAAACATAGACATATCAAATATTAAAATAGAAAAATTAAAAGGCGACGGAATCGAAGACACAGAGCTAGTTGAAGGTATAGTCATTGACAAAGAAAGATTATCTATTGATATGCCTCGTCAAGTTAATCAAGCAAAAATTGCGATTATAGAAGCCCCATTCGAAATTAAAAATACTGAGATAGAAACAAAAGTTTCGATTTCATCTCCAGAACAATTGCAGGGATTTTTGGATAGAGAAGAAAGAGCGCTTAATGATATGATATCAAAAGTAAAATCAAGTGGCGCCAATGTCATTTTTTGTCAAAAAGGAATTGACGATTTCGCTCAGTATCTATTATCAAAAGAAAAAATATACGCTGTTCGTCGAGTTTCACGCTCTGATATTGAAAAACTTTCAAAAGCGACCGGAGCAAAGATTATAGGAAATGTAAAAGATTTAACGCCGGAAGTTTTAGGTTTCGCGCAATTAGTTGAAGAGATAAAACATGGAAACGACGAATTCACTTTTGTTCGAGGTTGTAAAAATCCAAAAGCAGTAACAATTTTGATTCACGGAGGGACAGAACATGTGATTGATGAAGTCGAACGGGCGATAAAAGACGGACTTGGTGATGTTGTAGCATCATTAAGAAACGGGTTGGTCGTTCCAGGAGGAGGCGCAATAGAAATTGAACTTGCAAGAAGATTAAGACAATTAGGCACAACACTTGGAGGAAGAGAACGCCTTGCTGTTGAAGAGTTCGCGCTCGCCCTCGAAGATATTCCATCAACATTAGCTGAAAACGCTGGCTTAGATCCTATAGATTTATTGACAGAACTAAAATCAAAACACGACGCTGGCGATAGAAATGCAGGGATCAATCTTTTCACAAATAAAATAGAAGATATGATTAAAGCACGAATTATTGAACCATTGAAAATAAAAACTCAAGCTATTCAATCAGCAATTGATGTAACAACAATGATATTAAGGATCGATGATGTTATCGCTTCATCCGACAGATCTGGAGGTATGCCACGTGGTATGCCTAGATCTGGTTTATCGGGCGAAATGGAATATTAAATCACAACAAAATTATTAAATTCAATTTCTACCCTACTTCATGAATAGAGAAAAGATTGGAATTTTTTTAGCCTATTTTATGCAATTATTAATCTTATTATCTGTCATCATCTCGTTTTTTAGCGGAGAATATTTTTATCTTGTTGGAGCGATTATTGCATTAATAATTACCTTCCTTCCCTCAATAATTAGTAAGAAATGGAATATTACCCTGCCCTGGATCCTGAATTTATTGATTGCACTCTCGTTATATTTATATGCAGGCGGCCTAATCTTTGGATATTATGAAGCGTTCAGCCCATTTTATGACAGCTTCCATCATTTTGTAGGTTCAGTTACTGTTGCTCTTTTGGGTTTTACATCAGTAATTATAATTAATCATCAATCCAATCTAAAATTAAACAAAAGACATATCACCTTATTCATAGTCATATTTACTATGGCAATCGGATCATTTTGGGAAATTTTTGAATTTTTCTTTGACATGTTTTTTAAC
Source organism: Candidatus Pacearchaeota archaeon CG10_big_fil_rev_8_21_14_0_10_32_14 (assembly GCA_002763085.1). Lineage (GTDB taxonomy): Archaea > Nanobdellota > Nanobdellia > Pacearchaeales > GW2011-AR1 > PFCY01. The sequence goes on from PFCY01000072.1 coordinate 8,539, forward strand.
GGACACAGTCAACCAAGCTTGACAGACACCATTTATGATATGATTTTCAATTTCTTCGGCGGGATGTTCATCGCTATTTTAACCAACATAAATTACGAACCGATGAAAAATAATATAATTAAAAAAACAACGTGTTAAATAGTAAATTTCTCTTTAAGATATTTCTCCGCAAAAGAATATAATGCATAAGAAAATAACAATCCAGATAATACATCTATTGTATAATGTCCTCTAGCTAAAAACAGAGCTGCAATGATAAAAAATAATAATATTGATGTTATATATCTATAAATTCCGTTCGATAGTAGAACATAAATGAAAGTACCACCCGTATGACCTGAAGGATAAACCCCAAGTTCATATCTAGAAAATCCATTAAAAAAACTATCCGCGCCTTCAAAACCTGGAGGATTTCCTATAGGCGTTAACAAAATGAAAATACTACGCAATATTTCAAATAGACCAAGCAGAAGCAAAAAATACGGTGCTTTATTGTATTGTTTTTTATGGACAACATATCCAACAAAAACTATAATTGTTAAAAAGGCCACCCAGTCATAAATAAACGAAACTTTCCAGTAAGGAATATTATCTAAGATAACATCTGAAAATTGAGGAAAGTTTTTACCGCTTAAAGCCCAACTATGTAATATAGATTGAGCATATAATTCAAAATAGATTCCAACTAATAATACTGCTAAACCAAGATAAAATTTTTTGCTTTTGAGTATAAGTCTTACTCCTTTTTTTATCTCTAAAAGCTCATCCTTAACTTTTATATTCATCTCTGGAGAAGACCAGAGCATTTTATAAATTTATTTAAATGCGCTTCTTGTAATAATCTTATGAAGATAGTAATTTTTTCAGATGTATTCACTCCTTTAGTTAATGGTATCACAACTTTCGTAAAAAATTATTCCATGTCTCTTGCTGATAATGGTCACGATGTTTACATCATCGCTCCAAGATATAAAAACGAAAAAGAATTTTCATACAAAAATATAAAAGTGATTAGAGTTTGGGCCTTGCCATTTCCAGTCTATCCAGGATTCAAATTAACATCTCCATATAATTATAAGATCCATAAACTCATTAAAGAAATAAATCCTGACATAATCCATTTTCAAGTTGCAATGCCTCTCGGTTTTCAAGCGATTTTATTCTCAAGGATCTACAAAATTCCTCTCATTGGCACATTCCATACTTTCTTTACGGACAAAGAATATCTGAAGCACGTTAATTTGGATTACAGATTTGTTGAGGATCTCGCTTGGGGTTATAATAAATTATTTTACAATCGATGCGATTTAATAACCTGCCCTGCAATAAGTACAAAAGAAGAACTTGACAAGCATAACTTTAATAAGAAAATTCTATCAATTTCAAATCTAATAAATATAGATATATTTTCAAAACACAAATCAAATGATACGATAAAGAAATTAAATCTCGGTGATAAATCAATAATTTACTTTGGAAGAATATCACGAGAAAAAAATATTGAGTATCTCTTAAATACTTTCTCACTAGTTTTAAAAAATATTCCCAAAGCAAAGTTTTTAATCGTCGGAGAAGGCCCGCAATTTGAAGAATTAAAGAAAAAATGCGTAGAACTGAAAATTTCAGACAATGTAATTTTTACAGGATTAGTAAAGCATAAGGATCTATTCTCTTATATAAAAGGATGTGGCATATTTGTTACCGCCTCTACTACAGAAACTTTTGGTTTGACAACAATAGAAGCGATGACATGCGGTCTTCCGGGTATTGGACTTGACGCGACGGGCACAAGAGACATAATCAAAGATGGAGTGAATGGATACCTTATAAAAAATAAAAATGATAGTGAAAAAGAATTTGCCTCAAAGATCATTAAATTACTTACTGATGATAAACTTAGAGCTAAATTTTCTACTATGGCATTATTTGAATCTAAAAAATATGATCAAAAAAAGATTATAAAGATCTGGGAAGAAGAATATTCTAAATTGATGATAAAAAATAGGTAAGGAATACATTTAAAGAGATATGATCTTAATAGAATTATGCGAAAAATATTTAATGGAAATTATCTTGAGTGGAGAAAAACTCTTATTAAAAATAAATATAAGATATTATTGTCATTTTTATTTTTATTTATTGCGGTTGTAGTCACTGTTCTCTCTGGGCATTATACTACTACTAAAGGCATGGCAACATCAACAGATTTATTTCTAGATAATTTTGGTCCAATAGATTTACATTTAATTTTTTCATATGGATTTTATCTAGTCGTGGGAATATTGATATTATTTCCCTTATTTTACGATATCAAAAAATTTCATTTAGCTATTTCGCATTTTAGTTTAATTATCATCATCAGAAGTATTTTTATTACTCTAACCCATCTTAAAACTCCAGTCGATGCTATTCCCCCCGGATTTTCTGGAGTGTTAGAAATATTTGTCATGCAAAATGATTTATTTTTCTCTGGACATACAGCAATACCTTTTATAGGATTTTTAGTATTTCATGATTCAAAGATTAAGTATGTATTTCTTGCTTTATCTATACTTTTAGGGTTAACATCTTTATTGATGCATAGACATTATACTATTGATGTTCTAAGCGCATTTTTCATTGCATATGGGACTTATAAATTGGGACAGTGGGTTTTTAATAAATATAACTTTTAAGAATAATATTTTTATTTAATAATAAATTTCTCGATATTTTTTAGAATCTTGAACAATTTTGTTAAGTTGCAAAAAAATCTAAGTTGATAGTATGAAAAATAACTTAAACGGTTAAAGTTTTTTCCGTATCCAAAATTTTTAATTGGTCTCAAATAATTATATCTTCCAGCATTATGTACTATAGGAATTATTTTATTATTCTTGTCATAAAATATCCCATTCTTGACATAAAATGTTTCATCAACACTGCCTATTATATAGTTATATCCCTTATCTAATCGATGAAACTTATTCTGATATAAATAGTAATTTAAAACAACCTGGTCTGGACCAAAAAGATTCATTTTTCTAATTAAATTACACATCGTTTCACAAAGATTAATAAATTTATCTCTTGGAGCAATTATCACTCCGCCATTTATCACTTTTTTACCTCGAAGAGTCTCTTCAATCAACTTACTCATTTCTCTAGAAAATGTTTTACCCATTAGAATATATTCAGTTAGAGAAGTAGGTAGATCTTCAACAGTTGCTCTAAAATCATATTTATTCTCAGTAAAAAGGTGGGTTATTTCATTTTGTATAATAATATCCCCGCTGTCACATGACATAACTTGTTCATATTTTGTTTTTTGCAAATATCTTAGCATATCTCTATACCTTATGTTGGCGATATGACCATTCTCTTCACACTTGAAAATAATTACCTTTTCTAATTCAAGATTTTTTCTTTGATTTATTGTCAAACCATAATCTAATATAACTATGTCAATTTTAGATAGATCAATATTTTTTTTAAGAGATTTTAACCAATTATTTATCAAAAAATCTCCATATTTTGCATTTGATGCCCCAAAAATTACAAATCTTTTTTTTAATTCCTTCATAATTTAATAGCGTAAGAACAGTATATAATATTATCTTCAAATAATCATAGATAAATCTCAATCTTTTTTTAATTTTTTATATACCATAAAACAAATTAATACAATTATTATAAAATAAAATAAATATTCTGTGATCTTAAAATATTTTAACCAATTATCAAATGCATACCCTAAATAATAACCGATAGCCACAAAAAACATTGAAAAAATCAATGAAATTATCGCTGAATATAACAAAAACCTTCTTAGAGGAACTTTCAAATAACCAAGGAAAATTAATCCTGGAGATGCCATCGGCGTTAGTTTAATGAAAAGAATTGTCTTGCCGAAATGATTATCTACATTTTTTCTTATATTGAGTATTTTCTTCTTAGATTTGCCTGACTTTGGTAAATATTTATCTACAGCTTTTTCACCGCCATAATAACCGATTTGATAATGTAAATAATCTCCTATAAAATTTCCAAGAAAAGATAAAATTAAAATTACAAAAATATTAAAAAAACCCAGTGACGCTAAAAAAGATGCGGCTACGGTTACGATTGGTCCCTCAATTAACATTAATAAAAAGATCAATACATATCCCGCTCCTTCAAGATAACTCACTGCATCAGAAAAATTATTGAAAATCATTTTTATCCTCTTTATTCATTAATGTATTTTCTTCTTTTTATAATATGTTGCTCTAAAAATAGCACTATATTACAAAAGTTCGTTTTTAGTCGTTTTTTAACAGCCCAAGTGGTTTTCCATTAGGTAAGAAAGTACGACATCAATAAACCACAAAGCAAGCCATCACTATCAGGGCTTAGAATACAATTAACATTTTTCTCAACAATCCACGAATGTTTTTTTATCAGTTCGTCATAGTCTATGCTGTTATCCCTACCTTCTAATAATTTCTGTATTCTTGACGGCATGAAAAACCGAAGAAAACAGCCCTTTTATTGTTTTCTACCAACCGCTAACGCAACAATGTACTACAATATTGTGGATGAAGAGAACACATAAAGAGGTTAAACACTCTATCTTGAAGGTTTTAAGTGATAGCAAAGACCATGCTTATGGTGATATAGAACTAAAAGCCAATACCAACTGGCAAACTGTTCGTGACCATTGTGAAGATTTGGAATTAGTCAATGCTGTTACAATAACAAATGATAGAATAAAGATAACTAAGTATGGTTTAGAGCTATTAAAGAAGTTAGGTAAGTAATTTTGAGATTATCTTCCCCAACTCCATTTAGGCCTCTCACCTTTTTTATAACAAATCCAAAAAAGAAAAATTACTAATAATATTATCATTCCTAAGAATAAATCTAAATCAAAAGTAGTTGGTTCACCATTAGGAGAAACTTTAGAAGCAAAGTAAATCCCGTTTAATATGAAGAGTCCAATAAATCCTAAAACAACAACCCATCCTTGCCATTTCACAGGCACCCATCCCCAACCATATAATCTCATCTTAAACCATAATCCTTTAGGGTTATCTTTCATATATTCAATATAGTTTCGCCACGTGTATCTTTTCTTTTTCATAATATTATTTAATAATTATCTATTGATAAATGCTATTAGACTTAGTTTTGGTTAAATCTTAAAATAACCAAAGCCATATAAACATTTATTTCTCCTCAACCAAATGATAACCTCTCTTCTTTAGATATAAAATTAGATTCTCTGGTTTAATCTTCTTGAGCAAGACCATATGAGCTTTCTTATTAAGAACATCTACTTCTATTTCTTTTATCGCAAAATGCTGCATAAGTGTCTTCTTCATTAGGCCAACGCACCAGCTACAATCAATTCCTTTCTTTATTATAAAGTTCATTTCTCTTTCCATATTTTATATGGGACATGGACTTCGTTTTGAATGATGTTTGCAATAAAATTAATTAAAATATTTCAAACACTCTTTCGTATCTGCATGATGTCCTAAATGTTCTTTCCACGAACTTACATCCTGCCCAGCAGGAACTCTGCACTGTTCTGGAATATTATTCAAAGAATCTCCAGAACCAACAACATTACCTGTAATAGCACTAACCTTTCCTAGGTGAGCATATCCAAAACTAGTTATGGCTAACAAGAGAACAAAGACGGTCAGTACACCATACGAAAATGATTTCCAATCCATTGTCAATATACACCTCCTTTCATTTTTTTCTTATGACGCATAA
>PFCY01000111.1:0-12901 GCA_002763085.1 Candidatus Pacearchaeota archaeon CG10_big_fil_rev_8_21_14_0_10_32_14
AATTTGACAAAATGTAAACTCCCGCCCTAATACCAAACAAAATCTCTATTATAAATAAATTAATTTTTGTAATATGGGATGAAATCTTTGTATTATGTGTGACAGGTTGGGGCGGTAATACCCTTTTTTGAAAGGTATTTTTGATGATATTCTTCAGCTTCGAAGAATTTTGATTTTTTTGCTGAAGAAATTTTAGTAACTATCTTGGATTGGTAACTTTTTTGGCGAGATTTGATTGAATTCTCTATCTCTTTTTTTTGTTTTTCATCAATATAAAAAATAGCTGAGCGATATTGATTTCCAATGTCAAAGTGTTGCCTGTTTTTTTGAGTTAGATCATGGTTTTCAAAAAAAATATCAAGCAGTTTTGAATAAGATATTTTTTTTGGATCGTAAACAACTTCTACAGTTTCCGCGTAATTCGTTAAGTGCGTGCAAACTTGCACGTATGTCAGATGTGGGAAACTACGTTGATTTCCTCCCATGTAACCAACTCTTGTTGATGCGACGCCGGGAGTTTTATCAAAGAGAAGTTGAGGTCCCCAGAAACATCCCATTGCTAAATAGGCGATTTGTGTTTTCTGATTTATACTTGTTAATGTTTTAACCATCTTAAGAATTCATTTCTTTATCGTTTCCCAAATGCCTATAATATTCCCTTCAGTATCTTTAGCTTGAGCGTAATAACCCATGTCCCCGATAGTTGATTTTTCTTTTGTTATTTCTCCACCATTCTCTTGGATCTCTTTAAGTTTTGAATTTATATCTGGAACATCAATAACTAAAACAGGAGTAGGCGAAGATTTTTCGTCTCTTTTATACATTCCACCATTGATAATTCCGATTTTTTTTAACATGAATGTTTTAGGGTCAGTCTCGCCAGTTCGAGCAATAACATAATCCATTTCTTCTATATCTTGAAGTTGCCAACCAAAAACTTTTTCATAGAATGCGCTAGCTCTTTTTTTATCATCAAAAGGAATTTCAAAGTGCACAACAGAATTCATTTCTTTTTCCATTTAATAAATAATTCTTAATAATATTTAAATCTTTTGCAGATTTTTTATCAATAATTAATTAAACAACAATAGATTTATGTTTTTATGACAAAACCCTACGAAGTTAAAAATGAAAGAAAATACGATTTTCTCATTGACGAATTCTTTTTGAAGCGATGGAGTCCTAGAAGTTTAAGTCAAGATGTGAGTGAAGAAGAATTGATGTCTTTATTCGAAGCTGTGAGATGGGCACCTTCTTCTAATAATGAACAGCCTTGGAAATTTTTGTATTCAATAAATGGAAGTAGAGAATGGAAAGACTTTTTCGATTTGCTTGGAGACTTTAACAAGATATGGTGCAAGAACGCAGCGTTTCTTTTAGTCTTGATTTCAAGAAATAATTATACAAAAAAGAAAGATGAAAAAAGCGAAGATTGTCATGAAAAACCCAATAAAACCCATAGCTTCGATACAGGGAGCGCTTGGATGTCGCTCGTTCTTCAAGCGCGAAAAAATAACTTAATAGCTCACGTCATGGCAGGTTTTGATTATGAAAAAGCAAGAGAGGTTTTGAATATACCTGAATCATTTAAGAGAAAAAGTTCGTGACCGTTCTCTTAAACTGAAGGGACTTGATTCAAATACTGTTAGATTTGTCAGGCATGCGGTAAAAATAATTGAAGAAGCCACCGATTTGAACCATTTGGCGATTATGAAACAAGTATGAATAATTTAAGTCTTTAAAGTCTTAAAGTCCCATAATTTTAACCTTTTGAATTTTTTATTCTAATTTCTTTTTAAACTAAAATTTTTTTCTAAAAGCTTTTATATTGGGAGATTTTGATTGGAGGGATGACAAAACTAAAACGAAAAAATCCTAAGATTGCTCTTGCTCAAATAAAATATTTTGATAAGAACAAAATCCACAATCTTGAGAAGATAAAAAAATTTATTGGAAAGGCAAAAAAAGCTGGAGCTGATATAGTCTGTTTTCCAGAATCATGCATACATAGCAATAGAAATCTTCGTCTTGACAATTATTTAATAAAACAGATAAGACAAGAGTGTTCATTACATAAAATCTGGTGCATAATCACTGAAAATATAAAATTTGATGACAGGGCCTTCAATATGGCTATCTTGATAGACCGGCAGGGAAAGATAAGAGGCAAATATAAGAAGATCCATCTATATGGAGATAGGACGCGTCCGGGAAGAGTTTCAAAAGTTTACGATACTGATTTTGGAAAAATTGGGATTGCAGTCTGTTGGGATTTAAATTTTCCCCAGTTATTCAAGAATATGAAAGATAAGGGGGCGGAAATTGTTTTCTGCCCAAGTCAATGGTGGTATATGGAGGAAGCACATAAAGATAAACCAAAAAATAATGAAATGAAACTTCTAGAATCTATGGCGATGACAAGAGCATTTGAAAATTTGTTTTATGTTGCGATATGTAATCCAGTGATGGATGAAAAATATCAAGTTTCGTTTAGTGCAATTTCGTCTCCACATAAAATTGTAAAAAAAGTTATAAATAAAGAGGGTCTAATCGTATCAAGAGTTAATTTAGGTGAAATAAAAAGATTATCAAAATTATATTCTTAGATTTTTGTATGTTTATGATTTTTTGCTTCTTTAATTAATAAATTCAAGGTTTTATCTATTAACATTTTTCTTTCCTCTTCAATAAATCCAAGGTCAGGTTCTGCGTTAACTTCAAGCACAAACCATTTATTATCTTTTTTCAGGAGATCAATACCACATACATGTATCTTTGAAATCCTCATTGTTTTTTTAATTATTTTATTTAATTTTTTATCTATGTCAAATTTTTTAAAATTTTTTGCGTAATTTCCAGTAGACTTCCATCCTTTGTTTTCCTTAATTATAGATTGATAAATTTTATCTCCAATAACTGTGACTCTATAACTAGGAGATTTTATGTATTCTTGAGCTATAATTGGAAAACGTTCACTACCTTTTTTCCAGAATTTTTTTATTATTCTGTCAACATCATCTAAATTTTTTGCTTTGTCTACATATTCTCCCATTGTTCCAACAACCCGTTTCAGAATAACAGGCCATTGTTTGAATTTGGTTAATTCTCGTTTCGCTAGATCGATATTTTCTGAAAGAAGAATTGTTTTTGGGACAAGAATATCATTTTCTCTACAATGTAAATAAAATACCCACTTATCTTCGGAGTAATAATATGCAACCGAAGAGTCGATAACTTTCATTCCTATATTTTCTAATGTCTTAACAAACTCCATGGCAAAATCCTCTGCCGTTGAATTGTATATGACCCAACATTTTTTTGCTTTTTCTTCGAGTTTTTTTTCATTAAGTAATTTTGAAATGTTGAATAATATAATTTCTATATCTTTTTCTCGTGCAAGTTCAAGAAGAAATTTTTCGTCTTTTCCTATACTCTTTCCGCTATATAGCCATCCAATTACCACTTTTTTCATGTTTCTAAACTATGTATATATTTAAATGAAGAAATTATTGTTTATATTATTTTTCTTTTTTCATTTTTGATAAGAATTTGAGTTCTATTGAGTTAAATAATATTTTATTTATTATTTCTTTGAATTTATACTCCAATTAAATAAATATAAATGAAAAAAAGATTTTATTTAACTCATATTAAAATTCATATTTTCTAAAGAACCAGCCTTTGACAAATTCTACGATGATCAAATATGTAATGACCATTAGGATCAATACTACAAAGAATAATAATGGGGGAGATTCAAATCCTAACAGGCCTGCAAGAGGAGAGAAAGGAATAGCAATCACTATAATTGCAACTAATAATATACTCAGTACGACCCAAAGACTTGGTTTACTTTTATAGAACGGAATTTTTTTTGTTCTAATTATGAAAACTACGAATAATTGAGTAATCATAGATTCGATAAACCAGCCTGTCCTAAATAATGCAATTGAAGCTCCAAATAAAACTATCATAATAAAGTAAGTTAGGATATCATATACTGAGCTTATGGGACCAAAAATCATCATGTATTTTTTAATTCCATCGACGTTCAATTTTTTTGGTTTTTTTAATTCGTCTTCGTCAACATAATCAGTTGGAATAGAAAGCTGGGATGTGTCATATAATAAATTAACAAGAAGAATTTGAATTGGCAGCATAGGGAGGAATGGGAGGAAAATAGATGCGCCCGCGGCGCTAACCATGTTTCCGAAATTTGAACTTGAACTAATAAAAATATATTTCATTGTATTAGAAAATATTTTTCTTCCTTCTATAACTCCTTGAGTCAGCGAATCAAGACTTTTTTTTGTTAAAATTATGTCTGAATCTTCTTTAGTTATATCGACCGCATCGTTTACAGAGATACCCACATCTGCTTCGTGAAGGGCAGGAACATCATTAATCCCATCACCCATATATCCTACTTCATGTCCATTTTGCTTCAACGCTTTAATTATTTTAGCTTTTTGAAGAGGTGTTAGACGACAAAATGCAGTATTATTTTCAACTACTTTTTGAAGCTGGGTATCATTCAGTTTTTCAATTTCATCACCTATTACGATACCTTTAAGTTTTATACCGACTTGATCAGCAACATGCTCTGTTATAAGTTCATTGTCCCCTGTCAGTATCTTTAATTCAATCCCTAAAAGAGATAATCTATCGATTGCAGATTTTACATTTTTCTTTGGAGGATCTGAAAACAATAAAAATCCTAAAAATATTAAAGATGATTCTTCATTTGTGTCATATTCGATTTTCTTAGAAACGTCTTTGTAAGCTACGGCAATTACTCTATATCCTTTTGCTGAAAGCTCTTTATATTGAATATCAATAATATTTTTATATTTTGATAGCGGGGAAACCTTTCCTTTTATTAAAACTTTGGAGGATGCATCAAGAATTTTAAGCACAGATCCTCTCGAAATCAGTATATTTTTGTTGTCTTTCCTAACAATGACAGACATTCTTTTTCTTTCGTAATCAAATGGAAGTTCATCTATTATTTTGAATTTTGATATCTCTGATTCTTTAATATACTTTTTTGAGTATGATATTATGGCTTTGTCTATGGGTTCTATTTTTTTGTTTTTTGTTTGGTTTATGCATAGATTACTGTACATGAGTAAATTTTTATCTTTTTTTCCTTCAATGTTTTGATAATCTGAAAGAGATAAGTTTCCTTCTGTCAATGTTCCAGTTTTATCTGTACATAAAATATCGATGTTTCCAAAATCTTCTATTGCAATCAATCTTTTTACTATCACTCCTTTTTTTGACATTGCGTGGGCACCCTTGGACAAACTAACATTTATTACTGCAGGAAGCAACTCTGGTGTTAGTCCTATGGCGATTGCGAGGGCAAAAAGCAATGAATCAAGAACGCTATGCTTAAGGACAGCATTAATCAAGAATATTAAAACCGTCAAGATGATTATTGTCTTTGCTAAAAGTTTTGAAAATGATGAAATTCCTTTTTGAAATCCTGTTTGGGGCCTTTCTTCAACTGTTTTTTGGGCAATTTTTCCGAACTCTGTATTTTTTCCAGTGGTGATAACAATTCCCATCCCTTCTCCTGAAACAACAATTGTTCCAGCAAATCCATAATTTGAAAGTGATTGAAGTCTTGTTATCGATTTTGAAATCTGATTCGATTGTTTGTGGACGGTCAAAGATTCACCCGTTAAAACAGATTCATTAATTTCTAAGTTATTTGTATGTATTAATCTCAAATCTGCGGGGATCCTATTCCCTCCAGAAATGTAAACTAAATCGCCTGGAACTAAGTCGGAAATATCTATCTCTTTCTTTTTTCCATTTCTAATCACTGTCGTTTCGTAATGAATCTGTTTTGATAAATTTTCTACGAGTCTTGAAGAAGTATATTCATCGTAAAATGATAATAATGATGAAAGAAGAATCATCACTAAAATAATAACTGCATTCAACACTTCACCTAATGCTGCTGATACGGCGACTGCAACCAATAATATCCATAAGAGCGGACTTTTAAATTGTCTGAGTAAGAGCTTTAACGATTTGTATTTCTCCCGAGGTAGAACATTCTTTCCATAAATATCATATCTGCTTTTAATTTCTGTTTCTATTAATCCTTCTTTAGAAGTTTTTAACTTAGAAAATATTTCTTCGGCTGGAAAAGACCACCAAGTTTCTTCATTGTTTAAGAGTTCACCCCTCATTTTATTTTGAGGGAGCATGACTTTAAATATATTAGGTTAATTTAGCTCTGTTGAAATATTTTTTCTTGGAATTTTTTGTGTCAGTAATCTCCCACTATATTTCTTTCTTCGAAAGAAAACCCACCCAAACGGAAACACTGAATTACCTAATGTTAGTCTGACACAAAAAATTCATACTTTTTCAACAGAGTCGATTAATTCCTCATCCAGGACTCTTTGAAGTCGTTGAATTTATTTTCTTTTATGCTAAATCTAAGTTGTTCCATAAAATTTAACATGAAGTGGACGTTGTGATATGTTGCTATTTGATTATATAACTGTTGACTTTCTTTATCTTGAGTTTTTTTAGAATATCCTTTTTTGAATAGTTCTCGCAATTGTTTTCTTGAATAATTTTGGCATGTTTCGCACTCACATAAAGTATCGATTGGAGTATCATCTGAATTGTATTTAGAATTCACGATATTAATTCTGAATTTATTTTCTAAACTTCCACCACTTTTTGGAGAAACGAAAAGTCCGCCGTGTCTGGCAACTCGAGTCATATCGACGCAGTCAAACGTATCAATTCCGTAGGGGACGCATTCTAGAATGTCTTCGATGTAGCCAATTCCGAGCATATGGATAGGTCTTTCATCATGGTATTTTTTTAATCCGCAAGAAATCCACTCGAGTATTTTTTTCATGTCGTCTTTGCTATCACCTAGTGATCCGCCGATGGCAATTCCGTCAAACGGCTTCGACGAAATAAATTTAGACGATTCATCACGAAGTTTTTTGAATTTTCCTCCTTGAATTATTCCGTAGAGTGCTTGATTTTTGTCGTGGTATTTTAATGATTCAAGCGCCCATCGATTTGTTCTTTCTAAAGATTCACGCGTATACTGTTCATCATGTAGAGGAGAAGTGCATTCGTCGAATGCCATTATGATATCTGCTCCAAGAGCCGATTGAATTTCCATTGATTCTTTTGGACCTAAAAATCTTTCAGCGCCGTTTTCGGTTTTGAATCTCACACCATCTTCTTCAACAATAGCATATTTATCTTGAGGTTTTTTGTTTGGGATTTTTCCTTGGTTTTCAAGAAAGAATCCGAGTTTACCAATATTATGTTCCATTCCAAAGCCGAGCGAAAAGACTTGGAATCCTCCCGAGTCTGTGAAAATCGGTTTATTAAAATCCATGACGCCGTGGAGTCCGCCCTTCGAAGCCATAACTTTTTCTCCCGGATTATTCCAAAGATGATACGTGTTACATAAAAGTGCTTGTACTCCAAGTTTTTCAATGTCTTCTTTAGTTAAACAATTCACTTCTGCTCGAGTTGCGACGGGAACTAAGTAAGGAGTCTGAATTTCGCCGTGACGAGTACGGATTATTCCTGCTCTTGCTCCACTCGGATCTTTATGTTTTATTTCGAAACTAAAATTTGATGTCATGAAAAGAAAATAAGGGGGTGGTTTAAAGAGTTTACGATATATTTTTTATTACCTAAGTTTTTATAAATAGAAATAATTTATATTTATATGGTTACGTTAGTAAAAAGTTTACAGCTTCCTGAAGGTGGAGATTTCTTCGATGATTATGATGTTCTTGATGATGTTAAAATAAAATATTTGCCTCCGAGGGAAGTCTTGGAGCGATTGCTTCCTGCGTTTTATCTTAAGGAGTATCAAGGAGTTTCACCTTGGCTTGTGAAACGAAAAGTTGGTCTAGGTGTTTATAATCACGGATGGATTGATATTTTAACAATTGACAGCAATAGGCATGATATGACTATTGAAGAGCTTATGACTCTAGATTCTTTTAAGTCCGCAAGAAGACCACATCCTTTGACTGAGGATGAAAAAGAAAGTTTAGCTCACGACATTCTTATTCATTTAACCCCTGAAAATACAAATAGATATTTTTTATCACGAGAAAGGAATGCTGCTTTAGTTTATAGTGATGTTCTTCAATTTCTTGGTAAAGATATTTCTGAAGAAAAAATTGAGGCTATTTTTAGTGAACAATATGAAAGACTTCATAATCAGATCCGTCAAGGAGAAATGAAACGTGCTCAAGATTGGGCAGAATTAGCAAATCAAGTTATTGGATGCGAAGTATTAGACCGTTAAATTATTTCCTCGCAATCATCCACATGAGTTCAAAATATTTCTTATAACCTTCGGCAATTTCTTTATTCTTAATAACAATAGCAAGTGGTTCGCTCGCTTCCCAGAGGATTATTGCAACTTTATCTCCATAAATATTTACACTCACAGGGTTCGCATATTTTTGAGGGAGATATTTTATAGACGAGAGAGGGATATTTTTTATTTTTTTATCTTGTGCGATGATTCTCGATTTAATCTTTTTAGTTTTTCTTTTTTTGTCATACCACTTGAAATAAAATTGAAGGACTTCGTAAGCTTTTGGCGAAGCACCAAGGATTAAAATTTCTGAGTAATTCAGTTGATCTTCAAAAACTGTTTTAATGCCTGCTTTGCCTTTGTAAAAGTTTGTTTCTTCTTTTTCTTTTACTTGCGAATATTTTTCGTGAAGTTTAGAAACAATAGGAGAAAGAATATTTTGTTTTTCTTGGATAATTTCTAAAAGTCGGTCTGGATTGGATGCTTGGAAGAGTCTTCTGTTGTTTCCTAATATATATCCTATCAACCCCTTTTTTATAAGCATTTCAGTCACGTCGTAAACTGTTCGACGATGAAGTCCAGTTTTTCTAGATATTCTTCCTGCTAAAGATGGACCTAAATCAAGCAAAGCTATGTAAACTTTGCTTTCGTTTTCTGTAAGTCCGGCTTCTTTTAGTTCTGTTTGCATTTTTGTGAGTTTGTGATTTCGTAAGTCCACCATCAACCCCTACCATCTCTCGTGACCTCGCCCACCTACCAAACCTTACCCCTTATCACGAAGTCACTCGCCCACCCAGTGAATGTTTGAATTAACGAATTTGCTCGTATATTCTTATCTTCATAATTTCTTAGTTTTTATTCTTTTCTATTGTGGTGAAGTTTACCACCTCATAAATTGATTTACTGTTTTGGATTAATTAAATTATAAAAGTGTAAGGAGGAAAATTAATAAAATGACAAACGAAAATGAAGGACTTGAGAGACAAGTCATAGAATTAATAGCTACTGACAGGATTTCAATTCCGATACGAAGTATGGGTAATAAACTTTACAAAGCTCGATCAGAATTAGCTCAAAAAATAGATCTTGATGAATTCAAAGGAAAATATAAGAACGAAAGAGTTTACGCTCGAGTTGAAAACGAAGACCATGAGAAAGCTCGAGGGATGAAAGAAGCAATAGAGAAGTTCGAAGCAAAATATCCAAAATATGGAGAAATCTTACAAGGATACATTGCAGAAAAAAGAACGAACAGAGAAGTTCATCTTTACTTTGGAATGAATGAGGGAAAGAGATTAACTGCAGAAGATTATCTTGGAGTTATGACCGATTTAGGATTAAGCGCCGCTACAGCAGAAAGATTATACCCTGAACTCATCGAAGTAAGTAGAAAACTTTCAAAAGCTCGAGACGAAGAAAGAAGCGTTCTTATCGG
Organism: Candidatus Pacearchaeota archaeon CG10_big_fil_rev_8_21_14_0_10_32_14; assembly: GCA_002763085.1. Taxonomy (GTDB): domain Archaea; phylum Nanobdellota; class Nanobdellia; order Pacearchaeales; family GW2011-AR1; genus PFCY01. The sequence goes on from PFCY01000111.1 coordinate 9,768, forward strand.
TTAAGAAGAATTTTTTATTTTTTTATTTTACTTTATTTCAGATAAAATTGATTGTAGATAATTATTTATATAAATACCTCTTTCAAATTAAATAATAACCAGGGAGGAACAAATAATCTTGTTGAGGGGAGCTTGAAATGAAAAAACAAATTAACGATAAGCTTAAAGATGAGATGCTTAGAGGTATGGAAGAATTTGAGAGAGCGTGGCAGGAATATTTTAAAGATAAGCCAGAACCAACAACCGATTAAGAAGAAAGAAAAGAACAGGAAGAATTTCAATTTTGGTATAATTATGTAAAGAAACAGAGTGATACAGGAAAAACTCCAGCAGAGATGTACAAAGAAATTTATGGAAAATATCCGCCAAAAAATCCAAAAGAATTTAGTAGAATGATGAATTTTGAAATAGATGATGATTATTTTGAGCCGGATGATTTGTTCAATAAAGCCGATGAACTGATTGTGAAAGGAGAATATGGTAAATCCCTTGTTATTGTTGATAAAGCATTGTCAATTTTTAAAAACGATGAAGAAATGCTTTTAATGAGAGCAGAAATTCTTAATTATCTTGATAGGTTTGATGAATCGGAAGCCATATTAAAAAAATTGAATAAACTTAAAAATTGTGAGTTAAAATCATTTATTCCATTTCATCGAGCACAAAGATATTTTTTCAGGGGGATATGTTCAAGGCATTGAATTATATGAAAGAAGCCTACGAAAAAGATGATGATAATTATGATTTTGTTATTGGACTAGCAAATTACCTTTATCTCTGGAAGGATAAATATCATAATGAATATATTGAAAAAGCAAGAAGGATAGATAAAGAAAGAACAGAAAAATTTCTGAAAAAGTTTTAGCTTGAACCAAAAGAACTATTTGAAGGAGAATTTATTGTAATTATTTTAGACTGCATTAATTATCTTATGGAGAAGAATGAGATATCCGAAGCAAACAATAATCTTAATTTTTTATTAATTCATGAGAATCTGCTTGATAAAGAAATCATAAAAATGGCAAGGGGTTTGCAGATAGAATGCCTTTTTGTTGAGAATAGATTAGATGAAGTAAATGAAAAGATAGCGAGATTGCTTGAAATAGATGATGACAATCATCATGCACACTTCTATAAATCCCAATTATTATTTTTCAGTAAAAATTATGACGATGCTTTGAAATCTATTAATAAATGTTTAGAAAAGTCAGAAAAAATAATGCCGCATCCAGATTTTTATATGTTGAAAGCCATGATACTAAAAGAACAAGACAATGAGGAATATATTTATTATGAAGAAAAATCAAAAGAATTACTTAAAGCACGTGATTTCATTATGGAAGCGATGGATGATCTAAAAGTTGATGAAGACATGTTCAAGAATTAATTTTATAATCTTTTTCCCTGAGGAATCTTTGATAGCTTTTCGTCGGCCGTAATTAACTCACATCCATGGATCTGTGCAAGCGCTGCATAAATTCCGTCGTAGAGTGATAAATTATATTTTATTGATAATTGTATTGCCTTTTCCATAATAAATTGATTAGTTCTTTCTATGTGGAATTGTGTCTCAAAGAGCGCTTTATTAGTTCTATGGAGAAAATTTTCATCATGTTTTTTATATTTTAACCCATTAATTATTTCCATAAAAATTAATTCAGGAACTATAATAATTATCTCTTTTGTTAGATGCCTTTCTCTCAATTCTAACGCTTCTTTTGTCCCAATTTCAACATTGAACCACTTCATGATAACCGAAGCGTCAATCACCTTCTTTTGTCTCTCCATTCTCTTATTATTTCCTCAGATTTTTTCCCTCCTGAAAAGACACCAGAATTTCTAATTTTATCTATTTCTTTCGCAGCCTTTCTTGCTTTATCCACATCGATTTCTTCTAATTGATTTATTTTTTGCGCAATTGATCTTCTAAGTACGGCGCTCCAATTAATTTCATCATGCAATTTCATCTGCTGATGCAAATTTTTTTCTATTCTCAATGATATCGTTGTTTCCTCTGACATATACTTGTATTACATGTAATATTTATATATTTTTCTATTTTAAGATATTCCTGGATTTACTTTTCATCCCATAAAAATCTCCTTTAGATCATTTTTCAATTCATCGTACATCGCCTCGCAATACCCATGCTGACAATTTTGCGCAACGAAGAATTTCTTTGGCTCTTTCGCTAAAGCAAAAGTTTCTCTCGCATCTTTTAATGGAATGACTGTATCGTTGCTACCATGTAGCATATAAATCGGTCTTGGAGAAATTTTATCTACGTAATTATCGACGTCAATTGAATTATAATAATTTTGTTCTGAAGGAGGTAAATTTTGAGGAATATGAAAACCCGCCGAGCTTATTGCTATATTTCCTTTTATACTTAAATCAATTGCCGTCGCTATCGTAGCATAACGAGCTCCCATGCTTTCTCCAACAAGAGCGATATTTTTTGGGTCAACTCCATCAATTGATTTTAAGACATCATATGAAAGCAGTGCGTCGTAAACACTTAGATGTTGAATCGGTTCTATTCCTTTAGAAAATACTGTAAAGTCTTGATTAGGATTTAGATAATAACCCTCGGTTTGACCTATTCCCCTTTGATCTATTGTTAAAACCGCATAACCAAAATTTGCAATGATTAATGCTAGTCTTGTTTCGCCTTCTTTTGAACCGCCCCCTCCTGGCAAAAGCACAACCCCCGAAACTTTATTTTCTTTTGTTTCAGTTTTAGGTAAAAACAAAAGCCCATAAATTCGTGCCTCATACGTCGAGAAATTCCTGCTCATGAAATTTATTTTATAGACGTCTATCGATTCGTTCGTGTAAAAATAATCTTGATTGAACTTGGGGGTTTCTCTATTCGGGGAATAAAAAAGAGTATCTCCATCTAAACGATAGACTGTTTGTTTTGGAGAATTTAATTTTGTGAAAAAGAATAGTAATATGACTACTATGATTATTCCGATTAAATAGTAGAGATGTTTCTTTTTTATGATGAGGTCCATGATTGTGTAAACAAAAAGAGTTTTATATTTCTTTTCAGGCTCCATCCCAAATTAAATTTTTTTGTGAGATTTTGTTTGTAATTTACTTGCCAAACACACAACTTCGACCACCAACCA
>PFCY01000111.1:12929-17689 GCA_002763085.1 Candidatus Pacearchaeota archaeon CG10_big_fil_rev_8_21_14_0_10_32_14
ATTTTGAATTGATTAGATAATTTGACAAAATGTAAACTCTCGCCCTAATACCAAACAAAATCTCTATTATAAATAAATTAATTTTTATAATATGGGATGAAGCCTTCTTTTAAGAAATCTTTTTATACTTACTTTTATTGTATATTTCATGAAAAAGAAGGTGAAGAAGAATTCTATTAAGATTTCTAAGAAGAATTTACTAAGTATTTGGATATTTATTTTGATTGGGATAATTGTTTTGGTAGGAATAATTTTGATTTTATTGAATTATAATAAAGAGAATGGGAAGGTTTTGATGTCACCAATTAAGGCTCCAGATTTATCCGAATTTGATTGTCCTGGTTGTAGTACAAGAACATATCATCATATTGTTATGGGGCCTCCTCTTCAATGTAATTTTCTTGGAAGATATTATCAATATTCATGGGTAGCTTTAGATGAAACTTACACTATAGTTAAGGTTCCTAGTTATGTATTAACTAAATATTACCTCTCTAAATATGAATCTTATAGATCAAATGTGGGATGCCCATCCGGACTTCCTGTTCTATTTTATTATGATCACGAAGTAGATAACTATATCCCTCCAAAATATGCTTTATTTCAAGGAGATATTAAAATTGGAAAAATTCTTAGCTCGGATGCTTATCATACTGAATTTAGTTATGACTATAATATTAAAAAAGATAATATTCGAAGTGACATCGTTCTAATATATTATGTTGCAGCATTAAAATACGACTCTTTTATCACTACTCATACTGTCTATACAGATGCTATAAGAAATGATGATAATCTCCCTCATACAAAAGAAACTAAAAAAATTATAATCATTGATTCACAAAATTCTTGTGATATCAAGACTGAAGGAACAGGTGATGATGCTACTGGAGCTTATATTAAAACAGTTCCAAGAATCAATAGTATAACAATTACATTGACAAATAAAGATAATGGAGTATTAACAGAATATGATCCGTTTGATCCACCTTCTACAATTAATGGAATATGTCAAGTGAGCCCCACTATTCTCACAAAGAATGGTGAATGTCCGATAAGTTTTGTAAGTCCCCCTGATACAAGTCAATGTTACTATTCTACTATAAGTAGGGATTTAGAAATAACACAAGATGTAGTATTGTCGAGATTTAGAACGATTTCATATATTGAGAAATTTGAAAATCCCTCTATGATTCGTTTTCCATCCAATGGAATTATTGGTGTGGGAGAATTTGATACAATAGATTCTACGCCCTCTGTAAGCATAGGTCCATAAATAACTTTTTATATCCCCTCTCTTTATTTCTTGTATGACAAAGAGCTCTTTTAGAAAAAGACCTCGGAGAAAAATGACCCCAAAAAAATTTTATATAACAACGCCGATATATTATCCCAATGATATTCCTCATATTGGTCATGCATATACCACTATAGCGGCAGATGTACTTGCGCGTTATCATAAGCTCAAAGGCGAGGAAGTTTTCTTTCTTACAGGAACAGACGAACACGGCAAAAAAATAGAACAAGTCGCTAAAGATCATAATAAAAAACCGAAAGAGTTCGTCGATGAACTCGCGCCGAAGTTTAAAGAAGCCTGGAAGAAATTAGATATTGAATATGATAGATTTATAAGAACGACAGATAAAGATCATGAGAAAGTTGTTCAGGAAGTTTTGGACAAGTGTTACAAGAACGGAGATATCTACAAAGGATTTTACGAAGGTTGGTATTGTACGCCTTGCGAAGCATATTATACCGAAAAAGATTTGATAAACGAAAACGAGTGTCCAATTCATAAAACAAAAATTGAAAAACTCAAAGAAGAAAGTTATTTTTTTAAACTCTCAAAGTATGAAAAAAAGTTACTTGATTTCTATAAAAAAAATCCTGATTTTATTTTACCAGCATCGAGAAAAAATGAAGTAACAAATCGCGTCAAAGATGGACTCAAAGATCTTTCAATTTCAAGAACGTCCTTTGATTGGGGAATTGCTTTGCCGTTTGATAAAAAGCATGTTTGTTATGTTTGGTTTGATGCGCTCTTCAATTACTATTCGGGAACAAAAGGAAATTCGGGAAAGTACGAGAAATTTTGGCCAGCGAATGTTCATCTTATCGGTAAAGACATTTTATGGTTCCATGCGGTATACTGGCCAGCGTTCTTGATGAGCGCAGGTTTTAAAGAAAAGGATTTACCTAAAACTATTTTTGCTCATGGGTGGTGGACTTTTGATAAAGAAAAGATTTCAAAATCCCGAGGAAAAGTCATAAACGTTGATGAACTTATTTCAATAGCTGGCGTTGACGCAGCTCGATATTTCTTGTTTCGCGAAGCAGTTTTTGGAGAAGACGGAGATTTTAGTCGGACTGCATTAATAAAACGTTTTAATAATGAACTTGCCGATAAACTTGGAAATTTAGTTTCAAGAGTTGGATCTTTGATTGAGAAGAATGGAGTAAAGAAATGCGAGAATAAACTCCTCAAAAAATTAAACCATAAAAAAATTGATAAACATTACGAAAAATACGAACTTGATAAAGCTCTACAAGAAATATTTTCTTTTATAGATGTTTGCAATGAATATGTTCAAAATAAAAGACCTTGGGGAATAGATGCAAAAGATAAAGAAAAAGTTTTATTCGAATTAAAAGAAAGTATTTTAGTGATTTCAGATTTGCTTTATCCGTTCATACCGAATTCAGCGTCGAAGATTAAGAAGCAGTTTACCGCAAAAAATATAACTAAAGGGGAAGTTTTATTCAAAAAAATTGAAGATAAATTTGCAAAAGAAAAAGAAACTTTGCAAGAAAAAGTTAATAAATCGCCTAAGATTGAAGGTATAATGACACTTGGTGAAGTTGATTTTTCAGACTGGACGAAATTAGATTTGAGAGTTGCAAAAATTTTAGAATCCTCCGATATAGAAGGAGCCGATAAATTATACAAATTATCACTCGATGTCGGAAAAGAAATTGGAAGAAGAACAATTTGTGCCGGGATAAAACAATATTATTCTAAGAAAGAACTCGAGGGCAAGAAAATAATCTTGTTTGTTAATTTAAAGCCAAGAATGATGAAAGGAATTGAAAGTCAGGGAATGTTACTAGCTGCAGGAAACGAGGACCATTCAAAAGTTATTTTGATTTCTCCAGAAAAAGATATAGAAGTCGGAAGTAAGGTGAACTAAAAATGGTTCTCAAGTTAGCGTTGTTTGATTTTGATGGGACTCTTGTTGATTCTTTAAGAGATTATCATCTTATTGAGACTCAAGTGATCGCTTCTCTCGGGGGGAGAGTTCCCGACCTTCAAAGATTCAGAAGGATTATCGGAGAAGATAAAGATTGGGAATTGTTTTATAGAAGATTTGGAATCGTAGACAAAGAGAAATCTCCCGAACATATCAAAAAGGGAACGATAGGTATTTCTCATGGAGTTATTTCAGGAGTTAAAGAGACTTTAGAGGAACTAGCAAATAGAAATGTTGGTCTCAGTATTGTGAGTTTGAATCCTCATATTAATAAAATAATTTTAAGACTGGATGGACAACTTGGAGATCATTTTTATAGAGATAATATTTATGGAGCTTCATTAAATAAAGTTGATGCTTTAAGAAGAGTTTGTAGACGGCATGAGATATTCCCCCGTGAAGCTGTTTATATCGGAGATATGGCTAAAGATATTCGTGAAACAAAAAGAGCAGGCCTCGTCAGCGTCGGAATCGCAAACGATTTTAGTTATAATCACAAAGATATGTTAGAATCGGCGAACCCGGATTATTTGTTTGATGATATTAGGGAAGTTACGAAATTATTTTAGAATTATTCCTCAAGATCATACAAATCTTTATTATCTTAAATAGATCTTAGATAAGATGGATTTGGATGGAGTTTTATTGTTTGGAACAGGTCTAATCTTGGGTCATGTTATAACAAAAGTGACTTATGATTCGATAAATGAATATGAATTGATGAATAAACATTATCGGCATGATAGGGTAATTGATTTAAGAAGACAAAAGGAAGATCCTTATCAAGAACTACTCTCCGAAAATATATTTACTCCAAAGAAACCAAGATATAAAGATGCAATAAGAAAATCATTCAAAAAACATTTTGTTGGAGACGATCTGATTATCGATATTCCCGAAGGGATCTCTCCGAGAAAATATCTGAAAAGATTGATGGGATGAGAATAAATTGTACTTCGAAATCTCATAAATCTTTTTAAATTTGATTTTAATTAATTTAAAATGTCATTAGAACCTTTATTTGAATTTTGTGAAAGAGAAGGAAGATTTCCAGATGTTGCTGATATTTCTAATTTTCTCGATGTTATAAGATATGAATTCTTAAGACAAAAAAGAAGTTTACCTCAGGGAGTGAATTTGAAAAGATATGGAGAGAGTAAAATTTATTGTCTTGAAGATTCTTTCGGTCATTCTATGATACGTTTTCCAGGAATTGATGCTATCCCCTTTACTGCTTTTAGCGATGAAGAAGCCTTAAAAAAACTCGAAGAAGAATTGCAAAAATATAAAACTCTGGATTCAGAAAAAATATTTAATGTTGGCACCGTTCAAAAAGTTCCTCAAGATGAAATGTTTGAAGAGATGCTAAAAAATCCGCGACAAGCAAGAGATGAATATGAAATGAGAATTAGCGTATGCATTTGATTAACTAAAAAGAAATCTCCATCTTTCAAGATGGGGTGAGTTTCTTCCCGCAAATTATTTATTTCTCGATTTATTATAAAAACGGGC
>PFCY01000027.1:0-6392 GCA_002763085.1 Candidatus Pacearchaeota archaeon CG10_big_fil_rev_8_21_14_0_10_32_14
TATGGGATAAGATAAAATTGGAAAGTTATGGAGAAGTTACGTAGGTACTGTGGATAAAAAAACCAAATAAAAAGAATATTTTATTATTTTCGATGCTTGGATTTTTAATAGCAATTTGGATTGAATATATGGCAGTTTATCTTTTGCACAAATGGGAATATTCAGAATTGATGCCGGTGATTTTTGGAATTGGCCTTTCTCCACTTGTTCAACTGACAACCACAGGACTAATGACAATATATTTCTTGAGAAAATTTATTCTATAAATTTTATTCTTACAGGAATCTCATAATCAGTAAATATATTTATTTTTTTTGAGCAAGTTCATAAAGTGAAACACTTTTCTTATAAAAACTTTTTTTTTCGATTGCTTCAACTCTACTAAAATATGGATAATCTGGAAGTATACTCGCAACCCTTGCAGCAGTTTCCAAATCACCTTTTACTTGAACTTGAATTGGACGAGCCGAATTATATTCTCTACTTATTGAAAAATTACCAACTTCAACTTTTCCATTATGAAAAAAATGGTCGTATTCGTTAGGAATATTATTAAAATCATCAAGTTTAACCTCTCCTTTAAATTCTAATCTAACATTATCCCCCCGTTCATTTCTAACTTCTTTATGAACAATTCCACGAGACACAATATAATCTCCAATATCAACCCCATTATGAGGAATATGCACAAATAAATGTGAACTTCTAGGAGATAAAAACTCTTCACTCGGCCAAGACACAGAATAATCTCCTGAGCCAATTCTAAATTTTCTAAGTGATGAAAATATTTCAGGAGGCAATCCGTGCCAAACACCAAGCGGCATTTGATATTTTAATTCTAAACCGATTTCGACAGGTTTATCTCCAATAGATTCTGCAAATCTTCTGTTTGCATCAATACCAACTGGAGTAAGAATTCTATCTATATAATTATGAAAATTATGGTCTTGTGTAACAAATGTTAATTCATATTCAGGAGAAAATAAAAAATTAAAATCAATACCGTCTTCTCTAGGAGATACAGCAGTTACATTCAGCGGAACTCCATTCATAACTGGAACTGTCATCTCAATCGATTTGGGTTTATCTCCATAATGTTGAGCTTTTCTATTAGATAGATTTATTCCCATATTTACAGAATTTCCATCAAAGACAACTTTATCAACATTAACCGGTTCTGGAAGATTTAATTTTTGTTTAAGAGATTTAACTATTGGATTCGATATAGAATTTGATGGTTCTCTTTTTAACTCAAACACCATTAAAATAAATCGTTCACCACTTTATAAAATAAATTATACTAAACTATAACAATCAAAGATCATAAATTTCCTTATATTTATTTCTCAAATAATCGACATACACTTTTGGATTTAAACCTTCTCCTGTAACATTTTTAATAATGTCTTCGGCTGTTCGAGTTCTTCCATAAACAAATATTTTTTCTTTAAGCCATTCTCTTATTCTTGAAAAATCTCCATTTTGAATATCTTTATCAATATCAGGAAAATCTTTTCTGAGTGCTTTATGTAATTGAGAAGCGTAAATACTTCCTATTGCATACGTTGGAAAATATCCAAAATATCCAAGCCCCCAATGGGAATCTTGCAAAATTCCATCTTTATCGCTGTCAGGAACAACTCCAATTAAATCTTTCATTTTCTCATTCCAGAGTTCAGGTAAATCATCGACGTTTATTGTCCCATCAATAAGACCCAGCTCAAGTTCAAACCTTAAAATGACGTGGAGAGGATAATGTATCTCATCGCTTTCGATTCGGATCAAACTAGGTTCAATCATATTAACTTCTTTATACCATAAATCTTTTTTTCCATTTAGATCATAATATTCATCAAAATGACCAAAATAATGTTCCCAAAAATCTTTGTTTGAAGCGATCATAATTTCCCAAAATCTAGACTGAGATTCGTGAAGACCACAGCTAGGAGAATCATATAAAATAGTATAAAGATATTTCTTTGGTATAAATGATTCATATAACGCATGTCCAGATTCATGGATCGTCGATTTAAAAGCAAACAATGGATGTTCTCTGATATTTGTAGTGATTCTCACATCCTCGGCGCCAACATGAGAAGAAAAAGGATGTTCTGAAAAATCCATCCTTGAAAAATCACTTCCCAATCCGATCTTTTCCATTACATGCTTCGCAAGAAGAATTTGTTTATCTGCAGGAAAATCTTTTTTCATCAAAATAAATTCTTGATTTTTATAAGTGTCAGATTTTTTTATATCATCAAGCAAAGATTTAATTTCTTTTTTTAGATAATCAAATTGTGGTTTAAGTTTTTCTACAGTCATGCCCTCTTCATAGTCATCAAAAAGACCGTTGTATGGATGTCCAGGCAAACCGATATATTCTGCTTCTTTTCTTTTTAGTTCAACTATTTTTTTTAAATGAGGGGAAAAAACATTGAAATCTTTTTTATCTCTCGCTTCCTGCCAAGCAGCAAAAGCCATTGATTTGACCATCGATAATTCTTTTACAAACTCAGGGGGTAATTTTCTTGACTTAGAGACATCCTTATAAAATTTTTGAATATTTATTTTATCATCTTCAGATAGATTTTCTGAATCAATATAACTCGTCAGTCTCTCTAAAGTTTCAAACAATTCATCACTTGATTGTTTTTTATGTATCATCGAGCTCAAATACGCTTTTTGCTCGGCTCTAAAATCAATTGCATTTTTTGGCATATACGTTTCCATATCCCATGACAACAATGATTTTATTCTGTCAAGAAGAAATATCTCTCTTTGATAATTATACATTAATTCCAAATCTCTTTTTAAATCCATTAAGTCAAATTATTGTGAAGACTTATAAATGTTTTTAGTCTGTCTTATATATGAAAGAAAAAGTCCTTGTCGCAATGTCTGGAGGAGTTGATTCTAGTGTAGCAGCATTGATTATGAAACAGAAAGGCTACGAAGTTATCGGCGTTTTTATGAAATGTTTTTCAGATACAAAAGATCCCCTAACTGGAGAATGTAACTGGCGTTCTGAAAGAAGAATGGCAATCCAAATCGCTTCGCTCCTTGATATTCCCCTCCACACTGAAGATTATGAAAAAGAATATAAAAAATTAGTGATTAAGGAAATGATAAACTCATACAAAAAAGGCATAACACCAAATCCTGACGTAGACTGTAATAACAAAATAAAATTCCCTCTACTTTGGAAAGCGGCTAAAAAATACAAGTGCAATTATCTTGTAACAGGACACTATGTAAGAATTCTAAAATCAAAAAATAAAAATAAATCCAGCAAATTCGTTAATTCAGTGTTGCCTCGGGTGGGTGGCGAGGGCGGGAGAGTGGATGACGAGCAATTTCGTGATAAGGGTGTAAGTATAGGAAAGGTGGGCGAGATTGCGAGATGGGATAATGAACTCGCGAGCGATAGAAAAAATCAAACATTTCAACTCCACAGAGCAAAAGCAGAAAACAAAGACCAATCATATTTTTTATATCGTTTAACCCAAAACGATTTATCACATACAATCTTTCCAATCGGAGAATTTTCTAAAGATGAAGTTAGAGAAATTGCAAGAAAAAATAATTTCCCAAACGCTGATAAAAAAGGGACGAGCGGAATTTGTTTTATTGGAAAAATAAATGTTAAAGAATATTTAAAAAACAAGATCAAACAAAAAAAAGGAGATATACTTGATCCCTCTGGGAAAAAAATCGGGGAACACGACGGAATTTATTTTTATACCGTCGGCGAAAGGATCGGTCCTCGCCATGGAATTAACTTTGAAAAGCAAGAACCAAACAAACAATTAGTAAGGAGATGGTACGTCGCAAGAAAAGATACTGTAAAAAATATCTTAATTGTTGCACCCCAAGATCATCCACTTCTTTATAGAAAAATAATTTTAGTTAAAGAACTTCACCTCATAAATCCTAAAGAAAAACTTCCAAAACAAATTGATGTTAGAATCCGACATGTTGGGGAATTGCTTGATGCAGAGTTTAATGGTTTATCAAAAAGCGACTTTACTAATTCAAACACTTCACTGGGCATGGTGGGCGGGGGTGGAGGTGGGCTGAGTAAAGTCGCAGAAAACAATAAAATAAAAATAACACTCAAAACACCCATAACAGGAATCAGTGAAGGCCAAGCGATTGTATTCTACAAAAAAAATTCTTCACTAGTTTTAGGTGGAGGAGTTATAAGTTTTCAATAACCTTTTTATAATCCTATTTCTTATCTTTTTCATGGATCTGACACAAGTAATTAAATCAAGACATTCAGTAAGAAAATTTTCTTCAAAAACTCCTGACTGGAGAGATATAATTCAGTGCATAGATCTCATGCGATATTCTCCAATGGCAGGAAATATTTTTTCTTTAAAATTTATAATGGTCGATGATCAAAAGAAAATAAACGAACTTTCAAAAGCATCAGAACAAGAACACGTGAACGAAGCTCAATACGTTTTAGTCGTTTGCTCTGAAAAAAAACTAACACTCAATGCTCATCCCGAAAGAGGTGAAACTTACTGCAAACAACAAGCAGGAGCTGCAATTCAAAATTTTCTTCTTAAAATAACAGAAATTGGACTGTCATCTTGTTGGGTCGGTTTATTCGATGAAATAGAAGTCAAAAGAACTTTGAATATTCCACCAGAAGTCGAAGTCGAAGCAATATTACCTATCGGCTTTGAAAGAGGAATTCCAAAAGTGAGACGAAAACCAATCTTAGATAGTTGTTTATATTTCAACAGTTATAGGAACAAATTTATGAAAAAACAAAAACGTGTGAATTAAACATTTTATCTGAATTCTAAAAATAAAAAAAGTGCCCCTCATTTCTGAGGAGCACCACTAATAAAAAAATTTAAATTATTTATCTGTAAAGTTCAATTCCTAAATCAGAAATTTCTCTAGAGTGTGGTAAAGCTCTGTCTTCAACAGATTTACCTAATACATATGGAGATTTAACTCCAGTCATAATAGTTATAACTCTTACCTTACCAATAAAGTCTTTACTAATTCTTGCTCCAATGATTACTTGTGCTTCCGGACTCAAATTTTCCGAAACGATTCTACCTATGTGGTCGAACTCTTCAAGTTTTAAGTCAGGTCCGCAAGTTACGTGTATCAAAGCGCCAGTAGCGCCTCTATAATCAACGTCTAAAAGTGGGTGCGTCAATGCTTGTCGTACTGCTTCATTAACTCTGTCCTGTGAGTCGTTCTCTCCAATACCAATAACAGCAACGCCACCATCTTTCATTATTGCTGAAACGTCTGCATAGTCAAGGTTAATTAAACTTGGCAATGTTATTGTCTCAACAATACCTTTTATCATTGTAGATACAAGTTCGTTAGCAACAGCAAATGCTTGTTCAATCGGCAATTGTCCCGCAACATCAACTAATCGTCCATTATCAAGTACAATACATGTATCTGTAACTTCTCTTAGTTCTTGTAGTCCAAATTCTGCCTTGTCGATTCTTGCTTTTTCACATTCAAAGGGCATGGTTACGACACCAATAACGACAGCTCCACTCTCCTTAGCAAGCTGAGCGATAACTGGTGCAGCTCCTGTTCCTGTTCCGCCGCCCATTCCTGATACTACAAATACCATATCAGCTCCAGAAATAGCTCTTTTGATCTCTGATATAGCTTCTTTAGCAGCCTCTCTTCCTCTTTGTGGAAGTCCTCCGCATCCTAGACCTCTTGTTAACTCTTTTCCTATTAACAATTTTTCATCGGATTTTGTTACACTTAAATGTAACGCGTCAGTATTTGCCGCATATATGCTAGCGCCGTTTATTCCTTTGTTAAAAAGCCAAGTCACAGCATTACAACCCATACCACCAACTCCAACAACCTTGATGTTAGCTTTTCCAGCCCTTAGTTCATCAAAGTTAATACTGTGTGTACTTGCATGCTCTATTGCTTCTTTTGCAAATTCTAGTACCATTTTTCTCTTTTGTCCTCCTTACATCTGTATGGGAAGGTTTTTGAAGCAAACTTTTCAAAAGAAAAGTTTATATACTTCATACACTCTCCAGTATCGTAAAGAAAAAAATATGCGGTGAAACGCGTTTCAGTCGATTAATTGATTCAATGGCAGTTGAATAAATTAATATTATGAGATTATCTAATTCTCGCACTTTATATATTTTTTTATCTTAGAAAGAATATTATTTTATTTAAATGAATGAGTGGTTTTTGTGTTAGACTAACTTCTAGGAAATTCAGATATTAATAGGATGAGGTCCTCCTCGCCCTAAAGAGCGGGGTATCCTTACGCTCGTATCGGATTAAGTTTTATCACATATATTTCAGGATTATCAACATCTTCTATAAAAAAATATTATTAAAGAAATTTGGATTAATTTATTCGTTCGAAAAAA
>PFCY01000027.1:6416-19166 GCA_002763085.1 Candidatus Pacearchaeota archaeon CG10_big_fil_rev_8_21_14_0_10_32_14
TTTTTCTTTCTTTCCTCCCCCCTCAACCTCGAAGGTAGAGGCTCCTCCCAGATTAGTGGGTTTTCGTCTGAAAGACGAATGTAAGAGGGGAATTTCTAACACAAAAAGCGAAATAGAAAAATTACAATAATTTCTCAAACTTATTTATCTTATCCCAACAGCTTTTAAGTTTCTTGTTTGATTCACTAACACAAATCTCTAAAAAATTATCGTCGATAATTAATTTTCCTTCATAAACTATCGGCAATTCAAGTCTTTCGCTACATCTTGCTTCAAGGACGTATCTACTATCAAATGATATTGCACTTACATTCTTCCACCCGGCATTTTTTACTATCTCAAAAAGCGATTTCATAGATTCAACATCCTTGCACGCAACATGAATTATCGATGGCTCAAATTTTAAAACGATATCTTTTTCTTTTTTTATAAAACCGTCTAAATCTATCTTAAGTTCAAAAAAATTAATCGTATCATGATAAGATTTCAATACAACCCCTCTTTTATCTCTTGATACATTTCTAATAATTGTTAATCTTCCAGAACAAGTTGATGTAGTATAATAATTCTTTTTTTTATTTAGCTTTTCACAAAGTTTCAAAATAGGTTTATCCCAGCTCCCCTTAGAAGATTTATCATTTTTAGATAAAACATTTTCTTTTCGTTTTTGAAATTCGTCCATAATCTAAAAACTCTAAAAATCTTTATATATTTTGACATATCATGATTATTACTTATAAATATAGAATTTTTTGAATAGACTAAAATTAGGAAATTCAGATATTAAATAGGGGGGTTTTCGACTTTGTCGAAATTGAATGGGCACTTCTATTCAAAAAATTCACAAAAAAATTAATAAACTAAACAGTCTTTATAGCAACATGAAAAAACCCATACTTGCAACAAACATTGACGATTTCCTTATCGATCATTCTGCATTCTTTGAACCCCATAAAGAATGGTTTGATAGAGCCATTAAAAAAACGAAAGATAAAACACTTTCAAAATGGAAGGGCAGAGAAGATTATTTCCTCGGCGTAAATGAAGCTATGAAAAAACTCATGCCGGATGCTTCCCCCGAACAAAGAACAATCCAAGCTCGGATGTGGTTTCAAGAAGACGTAATTCGATATATAAAAGAACATCCCGAGGCGGTCAAACTTTCAGTCGTCAATAAATTAAAAAAATTAAAATTGAAATACAAACTTGCATTAATAACGACAAACTCTCAAAATTATATCAATGACATTTTAGAAGCTGCAATATTGGATGATTTATATGATATTATTCTAGGATCGCACACTCACGAAGAACCCAATAAATCAGAATTGATTGATCGATTTCTTAAAGAATACGGCCCTCCAAAATATTATATTTCAGGAAAAACCTACGATAAAATAAATAGCTTGCTTAAAGAAAAAGGTGTTAAAATAATTGGATTGAAAGATCTAGAGAAGATTTAGAACTACTCTTAAGAAGAATTACATTCTCAGATGATTCTTTTTAACAACTGATAAATATTCTTCTCTTGAAACACTTCCATCTTTATTAACATCATACTCCTCAAAAAATCTTTTGACCTGATATTCTTCCGATTCTTTCTTCATTTCTTCTACAGTTGTTCCACTTAATCCAGCAATAGCACAATTAAATGGTTGATATCTTTCTGTTAAATAATTTAGTCCAACAAGACCAGAAATTAAGACAGCTCCACTAACAACTATAACTCCGAGACCCAACACTGAATCCCTCCAAGACCAATCACTTTCATCAACATTATCTTCTAATTCCATATTAGAATAAAGTTTAATGGATTTAAATAAATTTCTATGATTCACTAATTTAACTTTTTTCAAGTATCATCGCCTTTATCCCTTTCTCTTCACAAAGTTCTGCAAATTCTCTTGCATCTTCCCGCGTTCCAGCAAGGCTTCCATAATGCATTGGAATGACCAAAGTTGGTTTTATTAGTGAAGCGGCATTCGCCGCTTCTTCAGCAGTCATGGTATACCGACCACCGACGGGCAAAATCGCAACAAACTCTTTATCTTTTTGACAATAACCAGTCAACTTTTGCATTTCAGGAATCAAGTCGGTGTCTCCTGAATGATATATAGTGATATTTTCATTGATAAACTTTAAAATATATCCAACCCAATTTTCTTCTTTCGGGTGAAAATGTTTATCCACATTATAGGCAGGAATCGACGTCAATTTTAAGTTTCCAAAAACAATCTCTTGATTAGGCTCCATCAATAAGATATTAACAGGAACTTTAAATCTCACAACTTTACTCTGTGCATCAGGAGTAACAACAATAACACAATTTTCTTTAACAACTTTTTCCATATCAGCAAGACTACAATGATCATAATGACTATGTGTAATGAATATATAATCAGCTTTTTGTATATTATCTAAAGACGGCAAATTATATGGATCTATATAAATGACTCTGCCATCATTTTGATTTATTATCTGAAAACTTGAATGACCAAACCACCTAATTTCTATATTGTTGATAATCATGTATAGAGAGGGGCTTAAGGTATTTTAAAGATTGTTATTTATCAAATTTTTCTCAAAATAATCAAGCATTTGTCGTTTAAACTTTTCTAAATCTTTTCTCATTATCACCCCCCCAGACGCGTTTAAATGCCCCCCACTTATTGCATTATCAAGTCCATTAATACTTGCTTCAAGCATTTTATTCATTTCAACATTCCCACTTTGATTTCTCGAACTAATTTTAATTTTAGATTGATCGTTAGTAACATCAGATAGCATTACAAACGTATCTTCTTTATGATTTCCAGAAAAAATAGTTGTAAGCGCGGACATATAATTATATCTCGGAGTATAATGAATAAAATAAAGTTTGTATTTCTCATAATATTTTGCATATTTTTCGCAATAAGAAACAGATTTTTTTATTTCATCTTCAATCAAATCATAAGCTTCTTCAAGTTTTTTTAAATCCCTCTTTGACAAAATCTTCCATATAAGATCAAAGTTTTTTCCTGTATACACCAGCGAGGAATTTATTTTTTTTGCTAAAACTCCGCCCCTACAGTCAAAGGCATTATCTTTTGTAACATTGCCATATTTTTTTTGAATAAGTTTCATTAAATTTTTATCTTTAAATCCGTAATCTGAAATTAAACTTGCTAACATTAACTCTTCATAATAATCTTCTCTTAAAGTATCAATTCCAAGATTATAAACAATATATCCGGCAGAGTTTGTCGACGAACATTTTATCACATTTAATTTTGAATATTCTTTTTTATTATTATGTAATGGATGATGGTCAATTAGTAAAGTATCAAATTCTTTTGAAATCCTGAAAAAGCCGTCAAAATCATCACTGTCAACCTGTAGATCAGTAATAAAAACTTTTGTTATATCATATTTTTTCAATTCAGGTATCATATCTCCAATAAAGTTTTTTTGATATGTAACAAATTTTTTATATTTAATATTAAATTTTCTTTTTATTAGATATTCAGCCAATAAAAAAGCTGAAATAATCCCATCGACATCATTATGAGAAATTAGAGCAATTTCATCCTCTTCTTTCATGTTTTTTATAAAATCGTCAAAAACTTTTTTATCTCCATGAATGAATTCCATTCCTCATTCACCTAATCCTTCAATCACTTTAGCAATTTGTAACATTTTTTCTTCTTCAAACTTATTCGCCATGATCTGGATTCCAACGGGTATTTTATCAATTTTCCCCGCGGATAAACTAATCGCGCATATTCCTGCCAAGTTTGCAGGAGTTGTGAAAACATCATAAGCATACATCTCTTCAACAGAAATTGATTCTCCAATTTTATGAGGAAGTTTTGGCACCGTCGGACAAATGATAACATCAACTTCTTTGAATGCTTTTTCAAATTGTTTTTCAATAAACTTTTTCGCTTTTAATGCTAAAAAATAATTTCGTCCTTTATATTCCGCCTTTGTTATCTCACTTCCACCTAAGATTCTTCGTAAAACTTCTGGTCCACATGAATCTTCAATCTTCAAACCATACCTTCTTCCATCAAACTTTCGAGTTCCAGAAAAAAACTCAACATAAACAAGAGGATAATATGTTGAAACAGCCAAATCTATATGATCAATTTTTATTTTCTTTACTTTCAATTTATATTTCTTTGACAATTCTTCAACTTTTTTATCAATCAAATCTTGAATCTCTTTTTCAACTTTTAATTCAGAGATATCAAGAACTCCGATTGTTAAATTTTTTTCAGACAAAGAGCAATTTTGCTTATTCATTTCACTCTTCTGGGAGGGTGGACGAGGGAAGGTGGTGGATTGAGCAAAATCGCGAGGAGAATCAACACTAATAGAATCTCTTTCATCTTTTCCTCTAATTGCATCAAGCATGAGTGCGCAATCGTCAACAGTTTTAGAAAGCGGACCGATTTGATCAAGACTCATTCCTAAATCTATTAAACCATATCTTGAAACAGATGCGTACGTCGGTTTTATTCCAACGACCCCGCAATGCGACGCCGGATTTCGTATTGATCCGCCCGTATCAGTTCCTAGAGCAATATCACAAAATCCAGCAGAAACACTCGCAGCACTTCCTGATGAAGATCCTCCCGGAATTCTTCCCGGTGCCGCCGGATTTTGACAAACTCCAAAAGCACTCGTCTCCCCACTTGAACCACAAGCGAATTCATCCATATTTGTAACTCCAATTATGAGTCCATCTTCTTCTTTTATTTTTTTGACGACGGTAGCATCGTAAGTAGCAATATAATTTTCTAAAGTTTTCGAAGCGCAAGAAGCGTGTAAACCTTTTACATTTATACACGCTTTAACTAAGACGATTTTACCAGCAAGCTTACCTGCTTTTTTATTTCTTATTTTCTCATCTATCTTTTTAGCTTCTTCAATGAGTTCTTTTTCATTTCTAAGTTCGAGAACGGCGTTTATCTTCGGATTTTCTTTTTTTATTTTTTCTAAACATTCCTCTAAGTGAGATTGAGTTGTCATTTTTTATCAAATACTAAATCCAGATATTGTTTAACTTTAGTACAACCCTCCTGGCACTTTCTACATAAATCGCATTCTTTAAATTTATCTTGACAAAGTAATCTCATATTTATTGGATGATTCTCATAAAGACTATATAAAAATTGAACGTCCTCCTCCTTAAGTTGAGTTTTTTTCATTACGTCTTCTGGAAACATTCCTTCTGCTTCTAAATAATTTTTAAAATCAGCCGGAAGAGTTACATAAAAAGTGGTCAAATCTGCTAAGCTTGTCATTTATAACATTTCCCCCATTATTCTGTTAACATACGTAAAATCCTGATCGCCAGTCAGAACAACATCGTAAGCATTTCTGAACGCTTCTAAATTTTTTTCTACTTCTTCGTTTAAGAATCCAATTTTTATTAAATTTTTGTAACGAAACCCTTCGATCATTCCTTCATCTCCAAGAGAATCTCCAAGAAGCAAAACATTTTTTCTATCTTTTATTTTTTCATAAATAGGATGATTATTAAGTGTAATTTCAGTTTTATTGAAAGTATGAATGATAGGTTCTTTAATTCTCAATGCTCTTCCCATAGAATCAAATTCATATCGATTTGCTACAACATAAACATTTGGAAACATTAATCCTTGGTATTCTAAATATGCAATAAGCATATCCCCTGGAGCCGCGCTCATGATCACTAAAGGTATATTTCTATCATTTAATTCCTTCATAAATTCAAGAGCACCTTTTCTGAATCGCAGAGACCTTTCGTGAACGACTTGCTGAATGATCTTCTTAGTGAGTCCATTTTTAGCAATCCAGTCAAAATGTTTTTGCCACCGCTCACGCATTTTTTCTTTTTTAGCATCCATTGGATGATCTGAATCAACTTCAAGGGGATGATATTCTTCGAACATTTCCTCAGCAACTTTCTTATAATCCTCCCCAAGATATTTTGGGTCAGCTCTTAATTGAGAAATTACCGTTGCTGTCCTAATTTTTCCATCAGCATCAAGTCCATAGGTAAGTGTCCTATCAAAATCAGCTAACACATGGAATGAATCAGATCCATCTTTTGAGATTTTCTTCTTGACTTTTTCTAAATTTTTTTCATCAACGATTATTATTTCTTGTTTCACCATTTTTTCTTCTCCGCAATTATGACTCCTTTCTTCTTATCTTTATTAGGAGCATTTTCGAAAAATAAATCTCTATCAAAACTTTCGTCAATTTTTCCGGTTCCTTCGTTTCGTTCAAAATCATCTCTCTCCACGCCGACGTCAATATCTTTGATTTCTTTCTCTACTTTCTCAAGCTTTTTAGAAAAATCTGTCAAAATTTCTTTTGCTCGTTTGCTTATTTCTTCTCTTTCTTTATCAGAAATTTTTCTCCACGCGAATTCGTTTTCATTTTTTGACATGATGTATGCAAGAACTCATTATTTATAAGATTAATCCTAGAGGATATAAACTGATATTACCTATCCAATCATATTCACTTTCGTAACCTTTCCCCTTCCATTCTCATCAATTCCAATTTCAATGATTGCAGCTTTCCCTTCGTGAACAGAACCCGGATTTATGCAAAGCGTATTTCCTAATTTCTGTTTTCCTCTCGATTCGTGAATATGCCCTCCAATATGCAAAATCGGTTGATGTTTTTCTAAAATTCTTCTAAACATTTTACTTCCGTAATGTTTTCCTTTTTGAACTCCATGTTTGATCTTATCAAGTTTTGTATTATAAGGAACATTATGCGTCAAAAAAATAACTCTTGAATTTTTATTCTCCTTTCTAAATTTAAAAAATAATTTTTCAAGTATCGCCCTATGTTTCTTGTATCCTTTACTTTGAACATATCCCGGCGCAGAATGTCCTCTTCCACCAATAAAAACAAAATCGCCAATCGTCGTGTAATCATAATCAATTCTTTTTATGTTTGGATATTTCTTCAAAAGTTTAACGACCTTTATATGTTCGTTTCGAGCAAAATCCCATGATTCTTTTTTCTTTGACTTCTTTGAAGTTTTACTATCATGAATATCATCCGCTAATGGATAATCAACATTTCCTAAAACTGTTATTACTGGAATTTTTAAAGAATTGAGTTCTCTGATCGCTTTCTCTCCTATAGCTAAATCTTTCTCGATTAATTTTTTATATTTCTCTTTTCCAATGACTTCCCATAAATATACGTCAGTGTGATAGCAGTTATCAAACCACAACTTTCTGTAATGAAAAGGCAAATAATCTCCATTAGATAAAACGAGATCTATTTTTTTCGTTTTTACTAAGTCTTTAATCTTCTTCGGAAAAGTCCCGTGAAAATCCCCAACAACTAATATTTTCATATAACAAAATAATTCCAAGAATTAAAAAGCTTTACTTTCCACCTTCATTTCGTGAAGATTGTTCCATTATTGTATGATACGATTGCATTGAATGGATTTCCTCATCATATGCCTGAAGTTTAGCAAGATAATTTCTTGATTCTGGAATTCCAATAATAGCTCTTAAAAAACCTCCAAGACCATTATAATAAACTTCTCTTTGATGCATCAATGCTTTTAATGATGTCTCAATGCCTATTTCAGATCTGTAAAAATCTACAAGTTTCTGCCATCTATAGATTTCATCATCAATAGATTTTTTTATTCTTTCTTCTCGCGTATCTGCCATTTTACAATCATTAACTAATTTTATTTTTATATCTTCATTGAAAAATAGTCCAAAACCAACCTTTAAGATTATTTACAATATTTTCAATCAAAACTGGAAAAATTATATTTATCATTGTTTAAAGAATTATTTTAATTGTCTTTCTTAATCTCTGCTTTCAGTTGCAGGTAAATAATAGGTCATGACCTTTATCATTCCATCAGGTCTCAACATTTTATTTTTATTTGCATTTCTTAACATATGCTCAATTTCATCTCTGACAAAAAATTCATTTGGAAATCCATATTTGTGAATAACTGCATTAACATTATGCCAGTAAGTTTCTCCTTTAGATACATCTTCATTAACATAACTTATAGGATGTCTTATCGTATCAAGAGTCTTTTGAGTATCATCATAACTGGCTTTCGCATTTAATCCTACTGCTCCTAAGCCTACAGCTATTGCTAACCCTGTCGCAACTTTACCTAAAGTAATTCCACCATTAGATCTTCTTAAGTTTCGTTCGTACCTTTTTTCCATAATTTATATCAGAATCCAAGGTATATAAACCTTTTCATTGTTACCACTTTAGTAGAGTTACAAATCTTATTTTTACTTTTTCTTCACAATTTTCTTATCTTTTTTATCTTCAACTTTTTCTTTTCCGTCAGTTACCTTTTCTTTCTTCTTCGGTAAATTAAGAATAATATGCGTTTCTTTTAGCTGTTTATCGTCTACTTCACTAGGACTTCCATCCATAGGATTTTGTGCAGATTTGTTTTTCGGAAAAGCCATGACTTCTCGTATATCATTATAACCTAACATCAACGCCACAAGTCTATCAAAACCAAGTCCCATCCCACCATGAACAGGTCCGCCATATTCATAAGCATCAAGCAAGAATCCGAATTTTTTATGAGCTTCTTCTTTTTTCATTCCAATGAATTTCATTACAAGTTCTTGTAATTCTGGATCATTTATTCTTATACTCCCACTTCCAAGTTCAGTTCCATTAAGAACAACATCAAAAAGATCTCCGTTAATTTTTCCAGGATCTTTTTCTAAAAATTGAATATGTTCTTTTTTTGGAGAAGTGAACATGTGATGTTCCGGAGTCCAAGTTTTCGTTTCTTTATCGTATGAAAAAAGCGGAAAATCATAAACCCAACAAAACGCGAATTCTTTAGGATTATCTTTATTTTTTCTTAAATCAGGCTTATCCGTTCCATATCTTTCCATCGACTCTTTGTACGTAAGTCTCGCAAAATCTTTTAGAGTAATTCCAAGAGCTTCTTTGAAAATATATTTGTAAAGCTCTTCAACAAAACTCATGATGTCTTCGCTTTCAACAAAACTCATCTCTAAATCCATCTGTGTATGTTCCGGCTGTCTATCCGCTCTCAAGTCTTCATCTCGCAGACATCTCGCAAACTGAAAATATCTATCAAATCCAGCAATCATTAGAATTTGTTTATAGAGTTGAGGAGATTGAGGTAGAGCATAAAACGTTCCAGGATTTACTCGACTTGGAACAATATAATCTCTAGCTCCTTCTGGCGTCGGTTTTACAAGAATCGGCGTTTCAATCTCTATAAAATTATTTTTTATAAAAAAATCCCGAGCGATCTGCGAAACTTTTGCCTTGAATGCAATATTTCTTTGCATATCAGGTCTACGTAAATCGAGGAACCTATATTTCATCCGTATGTCGTCGCCAGTGGCTTCGTTCTCATTGACTTTTATTTCAGGAATTTTTGATTTAGAAATGATATCAATCTTATCTGCAAAAACTTCAACATCACCCGTAGAAAGTTCTTTGTTTTCTGTCCCAGTTTTTCTATTATTTACTGTTCCATGAACGCATACAACATACTCATTTTTTAATTCATGTTTTCCGATGAGGACAATCTGCGTCTTCCCATACCTATCTCTTATATCTATAAAATTAAGTCTTCCATGCTCACGAATAGTATCAACCCATCCGCAAAGCCGAACTTTTTCTCCAACATTCTTCTTTGTCAGTTCACCGCAAGTATGTGTTCGTAACATTTTAATCAATTAAATAAGCAATTCATGGCTTTTTAATGTTTTTCATCTCCCATATCTTCTCCTATTTCGAATTTTAAGAAATTCTCTCACCTCATCTTTTTGCGATTTTCTAAATTTTTCTATTCTATTATCTCTATCTTCATATAGTCTTTTCGCCTCTCTTATTACCCTTTCTGCAAGTTCAACTAGATCTTTCCTTTCTCCATAGAGCGTATAAGCCATATCGTCAATCTGTTTTTCTATTCTCTCCATTCTATCATAAGTCCCATCAAGAAGACCGCCACTATAAGAGATAAATTTTGGATGATAATGTAAAACTTCATGAAATAAAGTCACAACTTGTTCTATCTGATCCGATCTTGGCAATATAAAAATTAGACCACTTGGAGTTATATTTCCGGTTTCGTTCTCAGATTCTATAACCTCTATCTTTTTTGGATCAAAATACTCTAGCAGATAATCTAGAAATTCGTTCATATGAAAACCTAATTTTGGTATTTAAATTATTTTCTATATTTCACAGGCTTCATCCCACATTATAAAGATTAGTTTAATTAAATTAGAAATTTTGTTTGGTATTATGACAAGAGTTTACATTTTGTCAAATTATCTAATCAATACAAAATGTGGGCTCGAGTTGGGACTCAATTTTGGTGAGGGAGTAAATTACAAACAAAATCTCACAAAAAAATTTAATTTGGGATGGAGCTTATTTCACAACAAAATATAAAAACAAATATTTGTCATAAAAAATATGTCAATGAATCGTGAGATTAAAGTTAAACTCAAAAGAACAATCACTCCAAGGGAACTGGATACTATCTTTGACCTTTTTGTTGAATGTTACCCCGCCCCGCTAGAAGGCAGAGATAAAGAGCTCTTCTCAGAATATAGTCACCATGACCTTCATGAATATGGAGGATTTTCACACAGGGTGACATCGGGTGTAACTTTAGTCGGACATCAATTCAAGGGAACGTACACATTCCAGGGAAAAAATTCAAATCTTGCAGATGAGGATGCGTCCCATGAACTTTTCAAAAAACAGCTCGAAAAATTCTTTTCTTCTCCGATATATAGATA
The DNA here is from genome assembly GCA_002763085.1 of Candidatus Pacearchaeota archaeon CG10_big_fil_rev_8_21_14_0_10_32_14. Lineage (GTDB taxonomy): Archaea > Nanobdellota > Nanobdellia > Pacearchaeales > GW2011-AR1 > PFCY01. The sequence continues at coordinate 17,213 of PFCY01000027.1, forward strand.
ACTTCTCTATAACAATATTTTAATAGACATAAAAGTATCCTCAAAAATGAAAAAAGAGTTGCTTGCATTCATAGAAGAGAATAATTTATCCCCTTTTACTTCAGAAAGACTTAATATTAAATCAAATTCTATTTACAAGACTAAAGAAGCAAAAGAGATACACACGAAAGTCATGGACAAGATTTCGTCGAATTTCATATTCTATTCAAGTTCAAAATTATTATCCTGTTTTCCATTTACAGATTCTAAAAATGAAATAAAAAAAAGACAAGAGTTTGTAAGCTCAATCCCAAAAGAGATTGATAATAAATTCCTTAAAGAACTCTCAATCCCAAAAAATAACTGGAAACCAGAATATGACATAATAGTTGTTACGGAAAGCGATAAGACTTTCATGAAACTTAAAGAGATGAACATTCCAGTCCAACTTCTTAATTCAGAAAGAGAAATTTTAGAATTTGAATCAAGAGATTTGATTCAAGTTATTGATGTAGAACAATTTTCATCTTTACTTGAACAACTTCCTCAGTCAGTTTTTTTATCTTCAATTAATGATGTCTATCTAGAGAGATTTTTAGAAAAACTTTCTGGTTGGAAAAAAAACTTAAATTTACTTAAAGAAAAAAATAGTTTTCCTGAAATAAAACCCCTAGTTGAAGAACTTTTAGAATATCTAAGATTAATTGACAAAAACTCCATTAAAACTATATCAAAAAACGAAGTTGAATCTTCTATAGAAAAAATAAATGAAGAAATATCTGAAAAATTTAAGTTAGCTAGTATTTCAGGAGAATCTTTAATCAATATCCTTAGAAAAGGGACTCTCCCAAGTGAATTACAAAAAATAATAGAAGAGACGATCTCAAAATATGATATTCCATTTCAAGTGTTGAATAGACAATATCCAGTTTCTATAGACGAAGAAGAATTTGATAAAATCCTCCAAAGACAAAACGCCGAAAAATTTTCTTCAACCTCTCAACAGATGTCAAAATTCTCTTCTCAATTAAAAACAATTCCTCTAAAAATAAAACAGCTTCAAGCAGAATTGATTTATTACGATTTTATATCCGGAATTTCAAAATTTATCTCTTATTCGCTTCATTATCCTAATATAGATGAACATATCAATCTTGAAAATATTGAAAATATTTTTTTAGATTCACCTCAAGCCATTTCGTTTTCTCTCCATGATGAAATAAGATGTTCAATTCTTACTGGCGCAAACTCTGGAGGAAAAACAACTTTACTTGAGCACATAATCCAAACAATTACTTTAAAACAACTTGGCTTTCCTCTTAAAGGAAAAGTTACAATGCCTCTCTTCACTGAAGTTTATTACTTTGCAAAAACAAAAGGTTCAGCCTCTAAAGGTGCATTTGAAACGTTGCTGACGCAAATGTCTGAAATAACTCCTGGAAATAAAACCCTAATTCTCGCAGATGAAATCGAAGCAGTCACAGAACCAGGTGTCGCTGGAAAGATCGTTGCCGCAACAAGCGAATATTTCATAAATAAAGGATGTTATTTAGTCATAGCAACGCACCTCGGTCACGAAATCCAAAAAATTCTCCCTCCAAAAACCCGCATCGATGGAATTGAAGCTAAAGGCCTTGACGAAAACTTTGAACTCATCATTGATCATAATCCGGTTCAAGGCAGACTTGCACATTCAACTCCAGAACTCATCATAGAGAAAATGGCGAACACACAAAATAAAGATTATTTTAGGTTTGTTAATGAATATATTAAAAAGAATTAATTTCGATTATTCGTTAACGCAGTATCGCCTCGAATGAGAGAAGCAAGTGTTTACTATAAAAAAATAATTTTTCATTAGTTTATTCAGTGTCACCTCGGATGAGATACTCCTCGCCCTAAAGGGCGAGGTATCTTTACGCTCGTATCGGATTAAGTTTGATATAATACTCTTCTAGATATTCAAAATCCCATC